>CAZBFY010000145.1:0-1582 GCA_964491445.1 uncultured Mycoplasma sp. | reverse complement strand
TTTTAACTTGTAAATACTTTTTCTAAAATAGGACATTTTAACTTAAAAATCACACATTTCTAATATTTTTATTGAAGATAAAAAAAAAGTGTGGTAAACTATAAATATATATAGAATATTGCACTTTTCTTGTGTTTAAAAATGGGGTGATTAAATGAAAAGCTTTATCAGCAAAATAAAAAAAATTTTAAGTAAAAAACCAGTTATGATAGTATTAATAATACTAGCTTTAGCAGCAGTACTCATGGCTATTTACTTTATATTTATAAAAGATACATCTGGTCAAATAGTTTATAATGATTATACTATTGCAACAGGACACTATGGTAAAGTAGAAGAATATGATAAATCTTATGCTGTTGATGGTTATAAAGGTGGAACAAAAGCCTATTACATAAAAGGAAATATAACAAGTGAATCAAGTAAAGACTTTACTGTTATTACATTTAATTTATATGATAAAGATAATAAATTATTAGGTACTGCAGTAGGAGGCTTAAAAGAACTAAAAAAAGGAAAAACATATGAGTTTAAAGCTTTATCATTAATTGAAGAAAAATACATTACAAAAATTGATCATTATAAAATAGATACTATTAAACAAGGTTAATAAGGAGGAATATATATGGCATTTGACAAATTAAAAAATTTTATTGGTGGAGAAGTTTCTGAAATAGAAGAAGGAATACAAGAAAGTGGAGAACATTATAAAGACACTTTTAAAAAGACAGGAAATACATCTGGAAATAAAATGATTCTTCTTGAACCACGTGCTTTTTCTGAAGCTCAAACAATAGCAGACTATCTAAAATCAAGCAATACAGTAGTAGTTAACTTAAAAAGAGTAACCCCTGAAATAGCAAAAAGAATAGTAGACTTCTTAAGTGGAGCAGTTTATGCCATCAGAGGAGATCTTCAAAAACTTGGAAATGGTATATTTTTATGTACACCAAGTAGTGTTAATATTGAAGGAAAAATCTCAGGAGATGAAAAACCTGCTCCTAAAGCAAAACAAGCCAAAAAAGAAGAAGATGATGGTTTTAATTGGTAATAGTATTTGAGGCGATAACATGGATAATTTCACTAATGTATCAGGAGGCTATAATAAACAAGAAGTTAATGAATTCGTAAATTATGTAATCCAAAAAACAGAAGAAAATATATTAACAATAAAAAAGCAAAAAGAAGAAATAGAAAGTTTAAGAGAAGAAAACGAACGTTTAAAAAAATTAGAAAATTCATATAAATATATCCAAGAACAAGTAGAAAATACTGCAAATGAAGTGAAAAGTAATGCTAAATACGAAGCAGAACTAATAATTAAAGAAGCAAAAGAAAACGCAAGTGTTATAATAAACGATGCACTATTAAAAACAAAAAAAATAAATAACGATAGAGAACATTTAAACCAAAGTTTAAGAGCATATAAAAGAAAAGTAAAAAATGCTTTAATAGAACAAATGGAAATTATAGATGAAATAGAAGTTTTATAACAAGTAACTATAAGAAAAAAACTTATAGTTTTTATGGTGTGCCGTGCATGGTATATATCTAGTTGGTGAAAGTCCAATACACGCGTAGG
>CAZBFY010000144.1:1138-1601 GCA_964491445.1 uncultured Mycoplasma sp. | reverse complement strand
TTTATCTAGTTGGATGGAAGTTACTATTAAAAGGGATGGACATGAGTATTTTATTCGGTTTAAAGATGGTGGAAAGTTAGATGTTCCTTTAAAAGAAATTGGTAATTCTAATAGGACGGGGACTAGGGTTAGGTTTATGCCTGATTCTGATATTTTTGATATTACAAAGTTTAGTTATTCTACTATTTGTGAGAGAATGCAAGAATGTGCTTTTTTACTTAAGGATATTACTATTGAGGTTTTAAATGAGGATGATGGTCGTCATGATGTTTTTCATTATGATAATGGTTTAGAGGCTTTTGTTAATTATTTGAATGATGGAAAGTCTTCTTTACATAAAACTGCTTTATTTGAGGGTGTAAAGGATAAGATAAGGGTTTGTGTTGCTTTTCAATATACTGATACTTATGCTGAAAATATTATTTCTTTTGTAAATAATGTTAAGACTAATGATGGTGGTACG
>CAZBFY010000144.1:0-1128 GCA_964491445.1 uncultured Mycoplasma sp. | reverse complement strand
CTTTAACGAGAGTTTTTAATGATTATGCTAGAAGTAATAAGTATTTGAAGGATAAGGATAAGAATTTAGAGGGTGCGGATACTAGAGAGGGTTTAACTGCTATTATTAGTTTACAGATTCCTGAAGAATCTTTACAGTTTGAGGGTCAGACGAAATCTAAACTTGGTACTCCGCAAGCTAGGACTATTGTTGATAGTATTGTTAGTGAGAAATTGCAATTCTTTTTGGAAGAAAATAAGGCTGTTGCTTCTAATATAATGGATAAGATTATTAAGTCAAAATCTGTTCGTGAGGCTGCGCGAAAAGCGCGTGATGAGGCTAGAAATGGTAAAGAAAAGAATAAAAAAGAAGGGGCTTTAAGTGGTAAGCTTACGCCTGCTCAATCAAAAAATCCAAAGATTAATGAGTTATTTTTGGTCGAGGGTGATTCGGCTGGTGGTAGTGCGAAGCAGGGAAGAAATAGGAAGTTTCAGGCTATTTTACCTTTAAGGGGTAAGGTTATTAATACGGAAAAGGCTAAATTAGAGGAAATTTTAAAGAATGAGGAAATAAATACTATTATTCATACGGTTGGTGCTGGTGTTGGTAGTGATTTTAATGTTGAAGATTCTAATTATGATAAAGTAATTATTATGACCGATGCTGATGATGATGGTGCGCATATTCAGATTCTTTTACTTACTTTCTTTTATAGGTATATGAAACCACTTGTTGAAACTGGACATGTTTATGTTGCGATGCCTCCTTTATATAAGATTACTTGTGGTAAGGAACATTATTATGTTTGGACGGATCAGGAAAGAAAGGAATTGATTGAAAAACATAAGAATCAGAAAACAACTACTCAAAGGTATAAGGGGTTAGGTGAGATGAATGCTGAACAGTTATGGGAAACTACTATGGATCCTGATAATCGCAATTTAATAAGGGTTAGTATTACTGATGCGGCTTTGGCTGAAAAAAGGGTTAGTGTTTTAATGGGTGATAATGTTGATCCAAGAAAGGATTGGATTGAGGAAAATGTTGAGTTTTCTTTAGAGGATGATTATAAGGTAAATATTTAAATTATTTATCTTGATAGTGTAAAAATGTTTCGGAATTTATGAGATTTGTGCTATTTTATTCAGA
>CAZBFY010000143.1:0-1603 GCA_964491445.1 uncultured Mycoplasma sp. | reverse complement strand
AAAGATATAAGAATATTAGATTTAGGAGGAGGGTTTGGGGTTCCTTATAAAAATGATGAAAGTAGTCTTGATTTCGATTTGTTATTAGAAGAGTTAAGTCCTGTTTTAAAGAATTTTATTAGCAATAATAAGAATATTAATGAGATTAAGTTTGAGCCTGGTAGATATGTTGTTTGTGAGTGTGGCTATATTTTAGGTTCTGTAACTAGTGTAAAGAATAGTTATGATTCTACTTGGGTTGGTACTGATATTGGGATGAATGTACTTGTTAGGCCATCAATGTATGATGCTTATCATGAGATAGAGGTTTTAAATGATGAAAATGATAAGGTTAAGGTAAATGTATGTGGTAATATTTGTGAAAGTGGAGATATTTTAGGTAAGGATAGGTATGTTAATAAATCTAAGGTTGGAGATGTAGTAAAGGTTTATAATGCTGGAGCTTATGGGTATTCTATGATGTCTAATTATACTGGTAGATTAAGACCTGCTGAGATATTAGATTATGAGGATACTGTTAAGTTAATTAGAAATAGAGAAACATTAGAAGACTTTATGAACTTTTTTAATTAGTATAAGTAAAAGACCAATTTATTAAGTTGAAAAAAATTACTTGTTAAAAAATTGTTTTTATGCTATTATTAGTATGTAAGCAAGAAGTCTTGCATAAAATAAAAAAAGAGGAACATTTGGTATAGCAAGTGAATGTCTCCTCTATAAATAGGGTTGGCACTCTATCAATGCTGAAGAGTGTCTATTTTTTTATTGCTAATACTAGTAAAGTAGAAAGTAATAAAATGATAGCAATGAGTTTTAAAACTTTTATAACAAAAGTCTTAGTTTTCATCTTTATCTACCTCCTTTCTTTTTAAAGATAGGAGGATGACACTCACATCAAATGTTCCTAGGTATATTATAGCAAACATTTGTTTCTATAACAATAATTTATATTAATTTTAGTAACTGGAAATACTTAATAAAAATAGTTAAAACTATAAGGTTTATAATGCTGAATTTAAGTATATAAACTAACATTATTATAAGTTAATGTCAACAAAACTCAAAAGAATTACTTGTTAAAAAATTGTTTTTATGCTATTATTAGTATGTAAGCAAGAAGTCTTGCATAAAATAAAAAAAGAGGAACATTTGGTATAGCAAGTGAATGTCTCCTCTATAAATAGGGTTGGCACTCTATCAATGCTGAAGAGTGTCTATTTTTTTATTGCTAATACTAGTAAAGTAGAAAGTAATAAAATGATAGCAATGAGTTTTAAAACTTTTATAACAAAAGTCTTAGTTTTCATCTTTATCTACCTCCTTTCTTTTTAAAGATAGGAGGATGACACTCACATCAAATGTTCCTAGGTATATTATAGCAAACATTTGTTTCTATAACAATAATTTATATTAATTTTAGTAACTGGAAATACTTAATAAAAATAGTTAAAACTGTAAGGTTTATAATGCTGAAACTAATTATATAAACTAATACTAATCTTTTGTTTTATTAAAAGTGTAAAGTAATTATGTTTTTAGTAGTTTCTATTTTTTTTTTTTTTTTTTTTTTTTTTTTTTTTTTTTTTTTTTTTTTTATTTTTAT
>CAZBFY010000142.1:0-1690 GCA_964491445.1 uncultured Mycoplasma sp. | reverse complement strand
ATCGGTATCTTTTTTTTGTTTTAAATTTGTAACATATGTATTATAACTCAACAAACAATGATATAATGAAAAAATGAGTGAACTAAATCCACTCAAATTATAAACTTTAAATTTAATATTCTATCATTTATATATTACATTTTTGTATATTCTTAACTAAATACATACGGATCTCCACTTGTACCTTCATGATTAATATCTAATGCTACTGGTGATAGTAAATTAATAACTGGGCGTATATGACTAGACTCCGTAGCACTTTTAAATCCCACATATACTACTAACCACTCTGTAACACAATCGCCATTTGATACAGAAAAAGGAGAAATTAACCATTCACAATCAGTATTCAGTCCAAACATCCAACTACTTTCTCCTTCCTGAATATAGTAGTCACCTAAACTTACTTCACTCCAATAAGCACTACTTGCAGAATAACCAAAATCACTTGGGTATAATAAAGCAACCGGACTTTTAAAAGTTGGTATTGTTTCTGAATAAATATTAGACGGATCCCTTTCATTCATATAAACATTTACAGTTGTAGGAGATGATTCATAAACCCCAAGATAATATGTATAATTAGAATCTATTATATTTTGTATACTAGTAGATAAAGTACCATAATATCCACCTGAATCATTTAAAAAACGTCGCACCAAACTATAAACCCAATACCCTGAATTTTTTCCTCTATTACTAGCCCAATAAACTTCGTTAGTATCACCATTTCTAAAAGTTTTATTTACATAAGTTTCAGGAATTTCATCAGTTTGTAAAACCGTATTTCTCATAAGTTTTAAATTCCACTCATTATCTGAATTTTTAAATATTCCAACTATTCTCCATACTTCATTAGCATCTTTAACTCCATCTCCATCTGTATCTAGAAACACATAATTATTTACATTTTTGCCTGAATATCTATATTCTCTTATCTCTTGACTCGAATCTGTTTCATTATATAATGTTCCGTCTGTATTAATTGCAACTAGTCCTCCTGTAAAATCACTACTACTTGCTACGCTATAAGATACTACTTTTTCTTTTAAAGCTTCACTTGTTGGTTTAACCATTAATTCATTATTACCACTATCTAATGGAATAGAATAATCTTTTAAACCACCTTGAGTACCTAATTTTATACTTATACTACTTGTACCTGTATTTTTAAATATAAATGTAATTGTTTTAGATGTATTCATTACTCCTTCTACTTTACTATTTGGAAATGAAACAGAAGAATTTGCAGTAAATGTATTAGAACCACTTGTCATAATATAATACATTTTATAACCAATATCTCTATTTTGATTACTTGTTAAATTAACTGTAATAGTTTTACTCTCACCAGCTGAAAGTGTAAATGTATTATTACTATAACCTACAACAGAAGTTTCAATATTTATAGTTGTTGTTTTAATAACTACTACATTATCTTTTATTACACTTACTTGAAAATAAGCATATGATGTATATAAACCAATAGTTATTAAAGTAAATAAAATCATTATTATTATAAATTTTTTATTAATATTAATTTCTTTATTTAAATTCTTTATATTCATAATAAGTCTCTCCTATATTAATAAGTATATAATATTTTTATTTTTTTGTAAATAAGAAATTTAGACTAATATAGATAAAAATCTAGAGAAATCAATCATATGTTACACTTTTTATAAAAAAG
>CAZBFY010000141.1:0-1695 GCA_964491445.1 uncultured Mycoplasma sp. | reverse complement strand
CACATCCAGCATTTACCTTTGGAGATGAAGAACTAACAGGCTTTTGGATGGGAAAGTTTGAGCTTACAGGAAGTATATCAAATATAACAACAAAACCAGATTTACAAAGTATAAGAAATCAAACAGTAGGAAGTTTTGAAACTAATATAATGAATATGAAAAATAGTGGTAATCAATATGGGTTTAAGACAACAACAGATACACATATGGCAAAGAATAGTGAATGGGGAGCAGTAGCATATCTATCACATTCAAAATATGGAACATGTACAAATGGAACATGCAGAGAAGTAAATATAAATAACAGTTCTAGTTATTATACAGGAAGAAGTGGAGGAAGTGCAGATGCTTCAGAAAATCCAGCTGGAACATATAAGTATAATGAAACAAAACAAACAACTACCACATTAACTGGAGGAACAACAATAACACCAACTATAACAAATGATACAACATATCCTTGGACAGAAACAAGTGGGTTATATAAAAGTTCAACACAAAGTATAGATTCATCAACAACAAATCTAACTTTTAGTTTCACAGCACCAAATGATAATACATATCTATCATTTGACTGGAGTGTATCAAGTGAAAGTGCAAGCTATGATTATTTATACTATACAATAACTAAAGATGGGACAGCACTTTCTGATACAGGAACAAGTACAAAAATTGGAGGAACAACTCTTGGTACAACAGAATCAGCATTAACATATAAAAGTGTAACAAAACAACTAGAAGCAGGAAGTTATGAAATAACATTTACATATAGAAAAGATAGTAGTGATGAAAAAGGAACAGATACAGGATATGTAAAAAATGTTAAAGTACTACATAGTCCAACAGTAAATGCTGAAGTTACACCAATAGGAGAAGGAAAAGATGGACCAAGTGCATCCACAACAGGCAATATATATGGAGTATATGACATGAGTGGAGGAAGTTGGGAATATACAATGGGGAATATAGTAAGTCCAGATGGAACAACAATGATGAGTGGACTTGATAGTTCTAATAACTCAGTATATAAGGGAATATTATATGAAGAGGGTCGGTATTCATTTTTTTCTCTTGGAGTTAATAGACCAGATGATAAATATATAGATAAATATAGTATTGGTACTTCAAGAATAATGAGCAAATTAGGAGATGCTATAAAAGAAGTATATAGTACGGATAATTCTGGTTGGTATAGTGATATGTCATTTTATGCACATCCATCTGGTCCATGGGCTAGACGGGGCGGTCGTTACAAGGATGAATTGAGTGCGGGGGTGTTTTACTCGGACGGTAGCAATGGTGAGAGGTACCTCTATGACACTGTTCGCCTGGTTTTGGCCAGCCTTGAATAAAAAAGGTCATATATATCAGGTTCTATCAGTAAAATAGAATAAATTTTGTTAATTTGTAAAAAAGTAAGTAGAAAAAGAAGAAAAGATATATTTTAAAACAAAAATAAATTTTTTTCTTCTTTTTAACACATGCAAAAAAGATTTTTGTAAAAATTACAAAAATTTGTGTCAAATGTTTGATTATGATGTATAATTAAGGTAATCTTAATTGAATCAAACGATTTAGATTAAGGTTTAAAGTTGTTGAAGTAAGCGTGTTTCGTATTAAGTTGCTTACTTCATTTTTTGGTGTGCCGTGCATGGCATATATCTAGTTGGTGAAAGTCCAATACACGCGTAGGTA
>CAZBFY010000140.1:0-1729 GCA_964491445.1 uncultured Mycoplasma sp. | reverse complement strand
TCTTTTTCTACTTACTTTTTTACAAATTAACAAAATTTATTCTATTTTACTGATAATCTATTGACCGTTTTTTTTAGGTGTGATAATATTTAAATATAAGATATGGAGGGAAAAATGAAAAGAATTAGAAATAGAAAAGGTTTTACATTAGTTGAATTATTAGCAGTTATCGTAGTACTTGCTATTGTTATGGGAATAGCAGCAGTTGGTATTACTAGTGTTTTAAATAATACTAGAAAGAAATCTTTTGCAACAAATGCTGAGTTATTTATTGATGGGGCTCGTGATTTAGTTAATGCTAGTTATATGAATGGATTATTAAATACTAGTGCTTCTAACTATGCTCCAAAATGTGATAGTACAAATACTCCAATTTACATCCCTGTATTAGCAGTTGATTTAGAGAGTGGTGGTAAGACTAGTCCTTATAATAACGATTACATAAAAGGAACTTCAAAAACTGCTAGTACTACTGTTTTAGGTAATGATGCTGATGGAAAAGCAATTTCATATGTTAAAGTTACTCCAACTTTTGATTCAACAACTAGTGCTTGTACATATGCTTATGAAATATTCTTATCTGATGGTGTTTATGCTGTTGCTAAAAAGGTAGATAGTTCATTTACTTCAATACCTGAAAGTGAAATTAATGCTGATTCAGTTATAGTATTACAATAATGAATAAGATTTGAATTCGAATTATTTCGAATTTTTTCTTTGCACTTTTTTAAATATTTGATACAATAAAAAAGAAAGAGGTAATTATGTTAATAATAGGTTCACATGTAAGGTTTACAAAAGATAAACAATTATTAGGTAGTTTAGAAGAGGCTTTATCATATAATGCTAATACATTTATGTTTTATACAGGTGCGCCTCAAAATACTAAAAGATATGAAATAGATGATAATTTAACAAAGTTAGCATATCAAAAAATGAAAGAAAATAATATTGATATTAATAATGTCATAGTACACGCACCATATATTATAAATTTAGCTAATAATATTGAAAGTGAAAAGTATGATTTTGCTATTAATTTTTTAAAAGATGAAATAAAAAGATGTAGTATTTTAGGTATTAAACAAATTGTTTTACATCCTGGTAGTCATGTAGGACTTGGTGTAGATATAGGAATTGATAATATTATTTTTGCTTTAAATAAGGTTTTAGATACTAACAATGGGGTTAAAATTTTACTTGAAACTATGGCTGGAAAAGGAACTGAAATAGGTAGTAATTTTTCTGAGTTAAAAAAAATAATAGATGGTGTTAGTCAGAAAGATTTAATAGGTGTTTGTTTAGATACTTGTCATTTAAATGATAGTGGTTATGATTTAACAAATTTTGACCAAATATTAGATGAATTTGACCAAAAAATAGGATTGGAGTATATTAAATGTATTCATGTAAATGACAGTAAAAATGAAATAGGTATGAAAAAAGATAGACATGAAAATATAGGTTATGGAACTATTGGCTTTGAAAAATTACTTAAAGTTTTATATAATGATAGATTAATTAATATTCCTAAGATTCTTGAAACTCCATATATAAATAAAATTGCACCTTATAAGGAAGAGATTGAAATGATTAGAAAGAAAGAATTTAATGAAAAGTTAAAGTAATGTTGAGTTATAATACATATGTTACAAATTTAAAACAAAAAAAAGATGTTAAAGTCAATATAAAAATGGCTCTTGTGCAAAATACGTGCGTTTTGTACTTT
>CAZBFY010000139.1:0-1729 GCA_964491445.1 uncultured Mycoplasma sp. | reverse complement strand
ATATAAAAAACTCTGAAATCTCTAATTTCAAAGTTTTTTAAGAAATTTATTATAAAATACTTTTAACCTTTTAATTGATATGGGTTACTAGAAGAGCCGTCTCCAGTACCATTAAACTTTGCATCTGAAGTTAGATAAAAGACTGGCGTTACAGAATGATTATCAAAATCAGCAATTTTATAACTTTCAACACAAGATGCTTCCACAAGTAACACATCATAATAATCAGATGGATCTTGGGGCAGTAACCATTCTGAAGTTGTATATAACCAATTATTATTTTCACAAGTACTTGCATTGTAATTGTACAAGTTTGTGCTATCACTACACGTACTACTTGCTCCATATCCATAATCACTTGCATACATAAGTGCTATCTTTCCTGTCCATGAATTTGGATTATTACCATAATAATAATCACTTCCACTTGTTTTTCTTTCATATTGATACATTATATTAGTTTTTATATCAGTACTTGAAGTTCCCCCAAGATAATACTTAGCATTACCTATTAAGCTTTGATAACTTTCATTTATAGTATTATAATATGTTGTATTAAGCATTGTCTTAATTAATGAATTTGTCCAATTATTCGAAGGATTATTCCAATCAACCCAACTGTCAGTAGTATTATAACTTTCTGCTTTTATTAATTTTATTCTATTTTCTATATTGCCTGTTCCATCATCTGTTGGGAATATTCCTATTATCCTATATAATTCACATGTACTTGATGTTTGATTATTTATATCACTACAATTAAAGTATACATAATTATTTGTTACTGTTGTATCACTACCTCTAAATCTATATTCTGTTAAAGATTCAGTTGCTCCTATTTGAAGTGTTGAATCAGCTTCATGTGTAACTGTTTCTAAACCACTTGTTCCTACTTTTGTTATTAGAGTATCAGTTGCAGTTGGTACAGGCTTAGTTGCTTCACCATTTACTCCAATTTTAAATTTATATTCAAGCTTTGTATTTTCATCCCAATTTGAAGCATTTACACTATTATCTATCCATACTTTTAATTTATATTTATTTGTTATCTTTTTATTTGTACTACTATGTTTATTAGTTTTTGTATATAAAGTATAATTACTTAAATCACTAACTTTTGTAGGACTTACTAATACTTTATTATTATAATCTGTTAAATAAACTTTTATTTGATTATCATTTAGAATATTATATCCTGTATCTGCACTTAATTTTTCTATTTTTATATTATATTCCATGTTTACATTACTACTTGTATTTGTTATTACTGCAAAATCAAATGTATCAGTTTGTTTTATACCTTGTTCATCTGGCATAGGAAATATATTTTTTAAATCTATTATATCGGTATTTGATTCTAATAACTTTAGTTCTATAGAATTTGTTTTTAGAGTATTTGCTCCTCCTAGAAAGTTAAATTTAAAAGCTGCATAGGTAATTCCTCCTGCTAGAACTAGTAATATTATTAAACATATTATTAATTTTTGTTTAGAGAACCCCCCCCCCATGTAAATTATTTACGCTTGTGTCATTAGTGTTTACCACTTGTTGACATTTGTTTTTACTTACTTTTTTCATATTTTTTTACTCCTTTTTGTTACCTCAAATATCTCTTGATATTTTCTTATATCACAAGTATATCATCTTTTTTTATTTTTTCAAATAGTAAATTAATTTGAGTTTCGGCTTTTTACAAAAAAAACTAGTAACATTAACATAAATTATAGAT
>CAZBFY010000138.1:0-1785 GCA_964491445.1 uncultured Mycoplasma sp. | reverse complement strand
TTTACAACATCTTTTTTTACAAGATTACCTTTTTCATCTAAAACATTTTGACTTGCTTTCCCTAGACCATTTTCATCTATTTCCCATTCATCCCAAATGTGATTGTTTCTTTCTTGAAGCCATCTTACATCATTACTTTGAACTTGATAGATCCAAAGCATTTCTAATATAGCATTTTTATAAAATACTTGTTTAGTTGTTAGCATTGGAAACTCTTCTTCTAGATCAAAATGAAAATTATAACTAGGTATTTTAATTGAATTAACTCCTGTTCTGTTTTGTACTTCTACTCCTTCAGTTAGTATTTTTTTACATAATTTTAAATATTCTTTATCGAACTTTGACATAATATTCCTCCTACTTGATTATACAAAAAAATATATAAAATTACTACTTATTTTTAGTAACTTTACATATTTGGTATTATAGCTTAATAATATTAAAAATAATACTGAATTCTTTAAAAATTATTAATACTACTTGTTATGTTATTTGTTATTTTTATTTATAAGTTTTTCTTCAAAAACGCACCTTTTTACAAAAGTGTAACTATTAGTTATTATTTATTTTTATCAAAACTTTCTTTGTAGTATGGATAAACTTTTTTTGTAAAGATAAGTAAATTAATAAAAAATATTACTACAAATATTAATTCTAATATGAATTCATTTATTCCTGTTAGCAAAAGACCGTTCATATCTCCTCCTCCAACTAGTTTATATAAAATAGATAAATATACTGGATCTAGAAACATAAATATAAATGTTGTATAATAACAGATTCCTTTAAGTATTTTGCTTTTGTGTTTTATTATGTTTTTAGTAAGGAATACTAGGATATAGCCTATCAATAAAGTACTGATGAATCCTGTTGCATTAAATATTATAAGTTCTACGTTACTTAGTATTGTATCATTTATAACTACTTGAACTCCAACTCCTAAAATTCTTAGTTTTATAAAGGCGTTAGTAATACTTGCGAATATTAGGTGGCCTCCTTCGTGAACAATGTAATATAAAATAATAGATATTATTAGACATAACCATTTTCTTGAATCGTTTAATAGTTTATCTTTCATAATTTGTCTCCTTTTTATGATTTTAATAATCGAGTAGAGAAAACTTTTTACTAAAATAGTAAATACTTTTCCCTCTCACACCACCGTACGTACCGTTCGGTATACGGCGGTTTAATTTGTAATAATATGTACTTTTAAGTAGTGGTCTAGTGAGTTTACCAGACCTCTTTTATTTAATCTTTCTTTAGATATTGCACTTTCAAGTACTCTTGTATGTGCTATATGATAATACCCTCTTCTTGAATTTGCTGTAACATAAGCGTCTCTATGTGATATTCCTAGTTTTCTAAGACAAGTATATCTTTTCTTTATCTTTTTCCATTGTTTCCAAATTATCACTCGCAGTTTTCTGCGTATATTGGGGTCAATTTCTTTCATTAGTAGAGTTTTCATATCTGCAATCCTAAAATAGTTAACCCATCCATATATTAATTGTTTAAGTTTAAGAAGTCTCTCATCTAAACTAATACTTCTACTTCTTACTAGTATACCACGTAGTTTAGTCTTAAACTTTTGTACTGACTTAATATGTGGTTTCGGTCTCCATATGTTTTGATTAATCTTTTTGTAAAATCCAAAACCTAAATATTTAATATCATTTGGTCTTGCTACTTTACTCTTTTCTACATTTGCTATAAGTCCTAATTTCTTGGTTATAAATGTAGTTATACTTTCCATTACTCTATTGGCTGCTTTTTCACTTTTTA
>CAZBFY010000137.1:0-1808 GCA_964491445.1 uncultured Mycoplasma sp. | reverse complement strand
AAAAAAACAAAAGAGGAGAATATAGCATGAAACAAAAAAACAGTAGCAAGGGTATTACATTGATAGCTCTAGTAGTAACAATAATAGTGTTGCTAATACTTGCAGGAGTTGTAATAGCAATGCTAACAGGGCAAAATGGGTTGTTAACACAAGCACAAAATGCAAGAGAAGCGAATAAAAGAGCAGAAATAATAGAGCAGATAAAACTAGATATATCAGCAGCACAAATAGATAATGCAACAAAAGAAGGAAGTAAAACAGCAGCTATTAGTAAAGCACAAATGAAAGAAATATTAAGTAAATATGGAGAAGCAGTATATCAAGATGGAAATACAAAAAAAGCAATAATAGGATTGCAACCATCAGATAAAAATGTAAAAGAAATGATACCAATATCAGAAATATATTCAGGAGATATAATAAGTACAAGTGAAGTAAAAGTATCAAAAGGAGAAACAACAAACGAATTAGGTACAGACGAAATAAGTTTAACATGGCCAGAATTAAAACAAGCAGCAAATGTAATATCATCAAATACAAGTGTAACAAATGATACATCAGAAGTAACATTAGATGTAGAAGGAGAAGAAGTAACATTAAAAGTAGGGCAATGGAAAACAGTAACATATAAAGGAGAAGCCAAAAAAGTAAGAATAATAGGATTTAATCATGATGTAACAGACGGAGGAAAAAAGGCAGGAATAACATTTGACTTTGTAACAAGATTAGGCACAGAGGCAATGAACACAACAGATACAAATGCAGGAGGCTGGGCAGCAATGCCATTAAAGAAAAGTTTAAATAGTACATATTTAGAAGGAATAACATTAGAAGGGCTAGATGCACAAAAAGATATATTAAATGTAAGAAAAGATTATATAAAAACATATAATGATGCAAATAGTGTACAAAAAGATAATTATGATAAATTATGGTGTTTAGCAGATTCAGAGATATATCCAAAAAATTCGGATAGTGATAGATATGCATATGCAATAACAACAGAAAGTGCAGACCAAGGAGGGCAATATAAGTATTACCAGATAGCAACAAATGGCACAATATATACGAGTAATAACAGTAAATTAAGAAAATATTCAACATTTAACGAATCTACGAAGGCTGACTCAAATTCGTGTTGGTGGTGGCTTCGTTCGCCTAGTTACGGTTATAGCTCTTATTTCTGCTATATCATCGGCATCGGCTATGGTTACGGCAATAGCGGTGCTAGTAACACTGGCGGCTCGGTTGCCCCAGGCTTTTGTCTCTAAAATCTAACACGACATAAAATATAAACATAAAGTATCAGCTAAAATAAAATAAATAAAAAAGTAGAAAAAGGAGTAATCTGCACATCGGAAGATGTGCAGATTACTCCTTTTTCTACATACATCAGAGCCAATAAACAATTCAATATATTACAAATTCTTTTATAAAATTTGTTTCACATCATTGACACATGTACAAAATTTTTTTAAAAAATTTCAAAAAACAGTTGACAAGAGAAAAAAAAGATAGTATACTAAATAAGTGCCTACGAGACAGGTACAAAAGTACATTGAAAAGTAAACAATAAATCCTTTAGAGAATAAACCTTTAGCGGTATAATTTTTTATTTTAATCAGTAAAAAATTAGTACCAACTAAAAATTTATTTTTAAAAGTTTTTTGACAAAAAAGTAAGAAGTTTATGAGCTTGAAAAAACTCAAAAAATTATAATTAGATTATAATAGCGAATATATAATTACTAAGGCGAAAAGAAACAAAGACCTTAGGTGGATTGATAGAAGCAAACAATACAAGGAGAC
>CAZBFY010000136.1:0-1872 GCA_964491445.1 uncultured Mycoplasma sp. | reverse complement strand
CTAAAAAATAAGTGAAAAACACTTATCTTTTAGTTGTGGCTGTAAATACTAACTACAATTTTACACACTTAAACTATTTATCAAAAACACTATTGAATAAAAAAAACAAATAAGTTATAATTAAAAACGAAAGGAGAATTAAAATGAAAAAATTAAAATTTTTATTTATGGCTTTAGCACTAATAATATCTTTTGGATTTATTAATGTTAATGCTGAAACAGGCAAAGTGCCTACATCTATTACATCAAAGGAAGAACTTATTTATTACATTTATTATTATGGAGGAAGTGCAAAAATAACTGGAAATACAATAAAACTTACTAAAAGTTTAGAATTAAATGTTAATCTTTTGTTTTCAAATCAAGAAGATTTAACTATTGACCTAAATGGTAATGGCATCTATTTTTCAGGCACTAATGGTATCACAATATATGAAGGTGCAAAAAACATTAAAATTACTGACTCTAGTAAAACAGACAATGACTACATAAGATCAAACTCTGGTTTTACTATTAGTAACAATTCAAAACAAGGAACATTAACTATAGAAAATACAAAAGTTATTACTAACGGCAATAACCCTGCTATTTATAGTTATGGTCCTACTAAAACTAATATAATAAACACAACAGTAAGAGGAGAAAAAAGTGTTGTAACTGCAGGCCAAAACTCAGTTATGAATATCAAAAACTCAAAAGTTTCAATTGAAAACTATAATGGACAAACTGGTATAAAAGCAGCAAATGGTAGCATAACATTAACAAATACTGATGTTACTATATCTGATAGTTCTACAAATGGTATAGCAATAAAAAGTGAAGGTGCTAACTCAAATATAATTATCAACAGTGGTAATATAACTGCTAAAGAAAATGCTATTTATAACCAAAATGGAAACATAACAATAAATGGAGGAACATTTACAAGTACAAACTCTGCCTTTAAAGTAGAAGCTAATGCTACAATAAATGATGGAGTATTTACAAGTAAATCAATGGCAGGTATTCAAATTCTAGATAATGCTAATGTTAAGATAAATAAAGCAAAAATAACAACATCATCAACCGGAGCACTTGTAATACCAACAGCTAAAACAATAAAAGATTATGTTCCAACAACAAGTTTAATAGATAACGAAAACATAACAACAAGTAAAGAAATTAATATTGCACCACTTCCAAAAACTAAAAAACTAAGTGCAACCACATATACTTATAATGGTTATACTAAGACTCCTACAATCGCAATAACTAACTACTTAGGAAAAGCTTTAGTAAAAGGTACTGACTATAACATAACATATCAAAGTGGAAGAAAAAATGTAGGAAAATATTATGTACAAATTAATTACATAGGTAACTATAAGACTTTAAAAGCAGAAAAACTATACTTTACAATTAACCCAAAAACAACATATATATCAAAACTAACTAAAGGTTCAAAAAGTATGACTGTAAAAGTTAAAAAAGTTACAACACAAACAACTGGATATCAAATTATGTACTCAAGAAATAAAAACTTTAGTGGTTCAAAAACTGTTGTAATGTCTAATAAATATGTTACTAAAAAAGTTAACAATTTAAAATCAAAGAAAAAATACTATGTAAAAGTTAGAACTTACAAAAAAGTAAATAACCAAACATTCTATTCTAACTGGTCAAAAGTAAAATCTGTTGTAATAAAATAGAGAGAAATCTCTATTTTATTATACAAAAAAGTATTACATAAAGTTTAATTATAAAACTTATTAAATATAAAATTAAATAATATCAATAACATCTACCCTACTAAATTTTATCAGTTAAAAATATTTTATATAAATTTTTTTAAAAACTTTGAAATTAGACATTTCAGAGTTTTTTATATGGTCA
>CAZBFY010000135.1:0-1896 GCA_964491445.1 uncultured Mycoplasma sp. | reverse complement strand
AAAATAATGTTAAGGTATCAGAAGATACTTATACTGAAACTAAAACAGTTCAAGTATTAGAAGATAATATGATAAAAGTAGATATGAGTAAAGTTAATACTACAGATAAGTATAAAGGATTTACTTGTACTGGAACTAATCCAGAAATTTTACCTGAAATTGTTGAAAGTGGATCTGTAATTAAGATTTATTATGAAAGAAATTTATATGCTTATACAATTTATCATGTTGAAAAAGGTACTTCAAACTATTTAGCTCAAGAAAATGGTAAAGCTTTATATGGATCAAATGTTGATGTTAATGAAAAAACTTTTGCTGGATATACTTTTGATAGTAAATCTGTAGATGTAATTAAAATTGATGTAGAAAAGAATGTAGCTTATGTATATTATACAAAGAATGTATACTCATACAAAGTTGAATATTATTTAGAAACATTAGATGGTAAGTTTGAACTTAAAGATACTGTAAATGTTAAAGATGTATTCTATGGTGATAAGATAACTTATGTTGTTAAAACATATTTAGGATATAACTATGATGAAAAAATGACTGAAAATCCAGAAAAAGTTTTAACTGGTAAAGAAGTAGTTCGTTTATATTATAGATTAGGTACTGGTAAAGTAATCGTTCATTATGTTGTTAAAGTTGATGATGAATATATTCCATTTACAAAGGCTGCTTATGATAAAAATGGTAAATTAATTGCTAATTTTGAAGGTGTTGAATTAGGTGATGATGTTATTACTGGTAAAGTTACTAGCGCATTTACTACTGATTTAAGAGTAGTTTATGAATATGCATTAAATGGTATTTATGAAGGTAATATTATTGAAAATCCTGATGCTAAACTTTTAGAAGGTCAAGTTATAAATGGAAACATTACTGCTGATGAGCAAGAGTATACTTATGTATATTCATCTCCAAAGGGAGGAAATGTACCACCTCAAACTGGATCAAGCATTAATTTATATGCAAACTATGTTTTATTACTAGCTGTTATATATTTTATTAAAAAATATATTGAAGTAAAATAAAAGGATTTATAATCCTTTTATTTAAAAGGGGGAAATGAATGAAAAGGGGTAAGTATTTATTTAAGGTTTTTATAATAATTGTATTATTTATATTAACTGAAGTTATTAAAAATGATAGTTTTGTTACTATATCAAATGATATTGAACTTGCTTTTAAGGATGATATTTCTTCTAGTGAGGTTATTGATAATTTAAGGCATGAATATGATAATAATGATATAGTTGGTACTATTGAGATTTTAAATACTGATTTTAAAGAGGTTGTTGTACAGGGTAATGATAATGATTATTATTTGAGGAGATCACCTAGTAAGTTATATGATATAAATGGTTCTATTTTTCTTGATTATAGGACTGATATTAATGGTCGAAAATTAATTGTTTATGGTCATAATGATGCTTATTTAAAGATGCCTTTTGATATTCTTGAAAATTATTATGATATTGATTATTTGAATAGTCATAAGTATATTAGAATTGTTACTTATGATGAGATTAGAACTTATGAGATATTTTCTTTATATATAGAAACAAAGGATTTTTCTTATATGGATACTGATTTTATTTTAGATGGATATGGTGAACATATTGATTATTTAAAGAGTAAATCGATGTATAAAATTAATACTAGTGTTAGTCATGATGATAATATTTTGGTTTTACAGACTTGTAGTACGCATAAAGATTATCAAAAGTATTCTAAAAAGTTTTTGATTTTGGTATTTAAAGAAATTTAGTTTTAAAAGTCTTATTGGATTATATCTAATGTTACAGTTCAGTCAAAGTATTAGAAAACAAGTGAGTTTTTGCCAATGTTATTAACTTAAGATATGAGTTAGAGAACTATAATGATGTTTTC
>CAZBFY010000134.1:0-1902 GCA_964491445.1 uncultured Mycoplasma sp. | reverse complement strand
TATAATTTATGTTAATGTTACTAGTTTTTTTTGTAAAAAGCCGAAACTCAAAAAATATTTTTCTTTATTTTTACCAAAAAATATGTTATAATACACTTGTTCTTGAGGTGATAGTATGTTAAAAAATAAAGATATTTTAGATGAAAAAGATAAGAGATTACGTAAAATAAGCAAAGAAGTAACTTTTCCTTTATCAGAAAAAGATAAAAATACTATAGATTTAATAATAGAATACCTAACAAATAGTCAAATAGACTCTTTGGCTACTAAATATGATTTAAGACCTGGCATGGGTATGGCTGCTATTCAACTAGGTATAGATAAAAGATACTTTGTCGTAGTACATGAACAAGAAAAAAAAGAAACATTTAAAAACTATGTAATTATTAATCCAAAAATAGTATCAACATCAGAAGAAATGATTTATGTAGAAGAAGGTGAAGGCTGTTTAAGCGTAAATAGAGATGTCGAAGGAATAGTACCAAGATATGCAAGAGTAACTCTTGAAGGTTATGATATAAATGGTAATAAAATAAAAGTAAGAGGAAGAGAAGAACTAGCAGTAGCTTTTCAACATGAATTAGATCACTTAAATGGAATATTATTTACAGATAAAATAGATAAAAAAGACCCATATAAATATGAAAATATTTATAGAGCAATATAAGGAGTGAAATTATGGAAAATAAAACTATTAAAGAAATATATAAATCTTATCATGAATACTGGGAAGAATTTAAATGGGATACAAATGCTCTTAATAATTTAAGTACCCCAGATTTGGATATAAGTACAATAAGACAAGTTGCTATTAACTATGCTATTAATAATCTTCATATCACCAAAGAAGAATTCTACAACCAATTAACAAAATCAAGAAGACATACTAATAATGTATTTGTTATTCAAAGTTCATTATATAAATTATATGAACAACTAAGTGATACTAATGACGAAGAAGAAATAATAAAAATAATAAAAGATTCTAAAGAAAAAATATCCGACATAGAAAAAAATTATAAATCCTATATAAAATTCTATAGAAAACATGAAGAAGAACAACTGGTAAAAAGTTTAAGCCAAAAAATAAATTTCTATAAAAAGTACTTAGAAAACAAAAACATTATTAACAAAGAAACAGATAGTAAAACAGAAAAACAATTAGCAATTGCTAATGAACTTATAGCTTTATTTGCTATTAATTCAAATATTTCAAAAGAAGAATTCTGTATGAGTTATAATATTACAAGTTATGAATTTCAAGAACTAATAAATATAGTAAAAGATAATAATAGTCCTGTATACTATAGTATATTTATTGAAAAAATAGAAAAACAAAAACTAAAAGACAAAGAAAAATTGATTAATGCTATTCCATTTATAATAGCTCAATTAAAAGAAAAAAGTTTTAGTTTACTTGATTACTATTTATTAACTAATACTACTATGATAGACTTTTTAGATATTGCAAAAAAGTTTCTAGAAGAAAATAAGATTACCTATGAAGACTTTAAAATATTAGAAAAATTTATATGTTCTAATAAAAATTTAAAATTGTGTAAACAAAAAGACATAGACAAACTATTAAAAGAAAAATTAATTATTAATCCAAAACTAAATGATGATGATACATATGAAGAAAACTCAGGTCATGAATTAACAATAGAAGAAAAAGAAGAAATACTAGAAAACTTAAAACTTAAGAATATACCAATTACTAACGCAATATTCTATGCAGCGATACATAAATATTATAATAATCAAGAAAAAAAGAAAAGAAGATAAACTTAAAAATACAAATAAAACAAATAAATAATATAACTACTCAATAAGTGGTTATTTTTTTTACAAATTACAATTTTTTTAAGGTATTTTCTGTTTTCTTGCTAATTATATATATGA
>CAZBFY010000133.1:0-1932 GCA_964491445.1 uncultured Mycoplasma sp. | reverse complement strand
TCTAGTAAAGAAAAAATAAACATAAACTATCAAAATAATGTTTTAGATATAGAAATACCTGATAATTTAGTACTTAATAATAATAATATAGTAATAAAACTAAAACTAACAGGAAGAGAAGAAAATATTAAATATATCACATCACAAGATGCATACTATAGTTTCATACCAAGTATAGAAAACAATTACTATGCAAAAAAAATATCACAAGCATATGTAATCGAAGGTTATGGTTATATACAGTTAAAAGGTAAGTAAACCTTTTTTCTTTTTGTAGTCATTTTCTCTTAATTCTGATAAAATAGATATGGAGGATGATAAAATGAAATATGTTTATAGTTTTAAAGAAGGTACAAAAGATATGAAAGATATACTTGGAGGAAAAGGTGCAAACTTATGTGAAATGATAAATATGAATCTACCAGTTCCTAATGGTTTTATAGTCCAAACAAAAGCATGTAATATGTACTACGAAAATAATATGAACTTAGACAAAGAAATAATAAACCAAATCTATGAAAAACTAGAAGTATTAGAAAAAGAAACTAATAAAAAATTCGGAAATCCTAGGAATCCACTTTTACTATCTATAAGAAGCGGAGCAAGAAGTTCTATGCCAGGTATGATGGATACTATATTAAACTTAGGACTTAATGATGATATAGTAAAAAGTCTTATAACCACACGAGATGAAAGATTTATATATGACTGTTATAGAAGATTTATTAGTATGTATAGTGATGTAGTAAAAGGATATGATAAAAGTAAGTTTGAAAAAATAATAGATGATTTAAAAAAAGAAAAAAATATAAAATATGATTTAGAACTAACTAAAGATGATATAAAACTTCTAGTAGAAAAATTTAAAAATAAATATAAAGAATTATCAGGAGAAGACTTTCCACAAGATCCTAAAATTCAATTAATCGAAGCTATAAAAGCAGTATTTAGATCATGGAATAATGAAAGAGCAAAATTCTATAGAAAAATGAATAATATACCAGATGAATGGGGCACAGCTGTAAATGTACAAGAAATGGTTTATGGAAACTTAAATGAAAATTCAGGAACAGGAGTAGTATTTAGTAGAAATCCATCAACTGGAGAAAATGAGCTATATGGAGAATACTTAATGAATGCCCAAGGAGAAGATATAGTCGCAGGAGTTAGAACTCCAAATAGTATAGAAACTTTAAAAGAAGTAAATCCAAAATGTTATATTCAGCTAAAAGGAATATGTAAAAAACTAGAAAAACACTATAAAGATATGCAAGATATGGAATTTACTATAGAAAACGATAAACTATATATGCTTCAAACAAGAAATGGAAAAAGAACTGGAAAAGCTGCTATTAAAATAGCAGTAGATTTAACGGAAGAAAAAATAATTACTAAAGAAGAAGCAATACTTAGAATAACTTCAAAAGATATAAACGGAATGCTTCATCCAACATTTGATGAAGAAGAACTAAAAACTAAAGAAATAGTAACAAAAGGATTATCAGCATCTCCAGGAGCAGGTTCAGGAAAAATATACTTTAATGCAAAAGATGTAAAAGAAGCATATGAAAACGGAGAAAAAGATATAATTTTAGTAAGACTTGAAACATCACCAGAAGACATTGAAGGTATGAACCTATCAAAAGCAGTACTAACAGTACGAGGAGGAATGACCTCACATGCTGCAGTAGTAGCACGTGGTATGGGTATCCCTTGTGTATCTGGATGTGAAAATATAACAATAAACGAAGATAAAAAAGAAATTATTTATAACGGGAAAAAACTAACACAAGAAGATTACATAAGTGTAGATGGTACAAGTGGTATAGTATACTTAGGTAAAATACCTACAAAAAATGTCACTATAAAAAAAGAATTTAAAAAGTTCATGTCATATATAGATAAATATATGAAAATAGAAGTACGTGCAAA
>CAZBFY010000132.1:0-1953 GCA_964491445.1 uncultured Mycoplasma sp. | reverse complement strand
ATATATCACTTGTACTTATTTCATTTTCTTCTCCTGTAAATGAAAAATCAAAGGCAGCATAACTAGTTCCTACAATAATTAACATGCCTAAAAAAACTAAAGCTATTACCTTTAATTTGCTATGTTTTTTATTAGGGTTATTGTTAGAGGACCCCCCCCCAGCGAACATTTGTTTGTCTTTATCTTCTCTCATATACTAACACCTCAAAACTCTATTTTCTTATAAACTATATTATACGCTATTTGTTTTTTCTTTACAAGTAGTTATTTTGTTAACTATTTAAAATACTTAAAAAGTTCTTATTTACTAATGAAAACTGTTGTATTATAATTAAGAAAAGGAGGAATTTTATGAAAAAGAAAATATTTAGTCTTTTAATCTTACTTACATTTTTAGTAATTACACCAGTTAGTGCTAAAGAAATTAATGAGTTTTATCCTATAGCAGATGACAATGTAAAACTTTCGGATGATGTTAATGGTGATACTGCTGTTGCAGGTAATATCATTGAT
The DNA here is from genome assembly GCA_964491445.1 of uncultured Mycoplasma sp. Taxonomy (GTDB): domain Bacteria; phylum Bacillota_I; class Bacilli_A; order RF39; family UBA660; genus UMGS1449. Next base: position 1,440 of record CAZBFY010000132.1, on the reverse strand, counting down.
ATGTTAGGTAATATTGATGGTATTGGTTTTATAGCAGGACAAACTGTTAATGTTAAAGGAGAATTAGAGTATGGTTTTATTGCTGGTAATGATATAACTATTGATGGTAGTATTGAGAAAAGTATTTACGCTGCCGGTAATAATATAACTTTTAGTAAAAATGCTAGTATCGGTAGAGATATTTTTATGATAGCTAGTCAAATAACTTTAAATGGTAAGCTTGATAGAAATATTAATGTAAGTGCTACTAAGGTTATAATAGAAAGTGATGCTGTTTTAAATGGTAATGTTTCTATTGATGCTGATGAAATCATTATAAAAGATAATGTAAGTCTTGAAGGAACTTTAAAGTATAATGATGGTGCTAGTGTTAATATTAGTGATAAAGCTGATATTGGTGATGTTAAAGTATATAAAGATATAGATAATAATAGTGTTAATACAACTAGTTTATTACAAAGTATTTTAAATATGGTTGTAGTCTTCTTAGTAATTATTGTTTTATTACCTAGTTTAACTGATAAAATTGAAAAAGTTTATGATAAGAAAAAGAATAATTATTTGAAAAACATTGGTATTGGTTTCTTATTATTAGTTAGTATACCTACTATTTCATTACTTCTTTTAGTAAGTAATATTGGTATGTACTTAGGATTAATTATTTTGGCTATTTATATGATTTCTATTTATTTAGCATTTATTATTTCTGGTTTTATTCTTGGTAATTTATTATTAGGAAAGCTAATGAAGTTAAATACTAATAAATATTTATCTGGAATAATTGGTATTGTTTTATTAAAGTTATTGATGTTAATTCCAGTATTTGGTACTTTATTAGGTCTTGTTTCAATAACACTTGGTCTTGCTACTATTTGGAATTTAGTTCAGAAAGATGAAAAAGTAAAAGATAGTGATGTAATAGACGCTAAAGTAGAAGTAAAAAAGACTAATAAAGTTAAAAAGAAATAGTATTTAAAAACGAATAGTTTTAACTTAAACTACTCGTTTTTTTATATTCTTTTAAGACTTCTAACATTTCATTTGCTATTATCCGGTATACTTTTTTTACAAGAGTTTCTTCTACTTTTGTTTAAATATTTAAGTAAAATACCACAATTAGTTGACTTTTGTGGTAAATTAGTTTAAAATTGTATTGTGAGGTGGTTTAGATGGTATTATTATATAAAGAGCTTATAAAAAAATACAAAAATAATTATCAAATAGAGAAATTAATTAAAGAAGGCAAAATGTTTAAAATTGAAAAGGGAGTTTATAGTGATAAAAAAGATGTAAACTACTTAGAAATAATATCAAAAAAATATCCTAATGCCATATTTACTATGGATAGTGCATTTTTTTATCACAATTTAACAGATGTTATTCCAGAAAAAGAATATCTTGCATTAAAAAGAGATAGCACTAAAATTAGTGATAGTAGAA
>CAZBFY010000131.1:0-1981 GCA_964491445.1 uncultured Mycoplasma sp. | reverse complement strand
AGTTCTATTTATAAAATAAAATAAATGACTCATAATTAGATGGTACGTCATAGATATTGCCACTGCAATATACAAAGCATATTCGTTATTAATTACAATAACTAGTAATAACCTTAAGATAACCATACTATTTCGAAGAAATAAAGTAGTTTTAACCCGTCCCTGCATATTTAGATATTCCTGTAATGGGGAAGTAAAAAATGAAACCAGCATATCATAGATTTCTACTATAAGGATAAAATAGAATAAAGACGTATTAGGTGAACTATTTTTAAATAAAAAAAGAAGTGCAGTTGTCAATAATAAAACACATATAGACCCAAGCGTATTCCTCTTAGTGATACGTTTAAGTTCAAATTCATCATTACTAATATCAATTCGATTTTTTGTGGCGAACGCACTCTGAAGTTGCCAAGAAAGTTTTGTACTCATTGCCACACTCGAAACTGCTTGTAAATTAGCCGGGCTAATACTAACTGCTCCAATACCTAAAAGTTCTGTAATAAATAGCAAAACATTTTTACAGGAATTTGCTAAAGCGTATTTAAATGCTCTTATAAAAACCCAAGAAAACTTAAAGGGCTTTACATTAAGCAATAAAAAAAACAAAACAATCAAGGCATTAACAGAAACTGCCAACACATAAATTTGAGGAGAATTGCCAAAGAGACAAGCCATTAGAGCAGTCAAAAAGCAAGATACTATACTGAAAATAATTGACACCTTATTAGACGTTTTTGTATCACTATCGAACTGCAATGTAATAACTAAACCTTGTATAATACTTTGCAATGAAAACAAGCATACTATACACAGAAAAGCCGGACGATATGTTTGGGGCTCTAGATGCAAATATAGTAAGTACTCATTAGACAAAAGACATATAATAACAGCTAAGAGTAATGTAGTAAACATACCAACAATATTAGCAGAATTACAAATATCCCATCTATCTTTCATGTTATATTTATTACAATACATACTAACATAATAATAAAATACATCGTGTATAATATATTTGCCATAAACAATTAATGAAAAACAAGCTGTAAGATTTAATAACTCTTCACCACAAAACCTAGATAATAAATATATTAATAGGTATATTAAGTATTGATTTAAAACACTGTCTATAAACAGTCTGAAAATTTCCACTTAGGTAGCTCCCTCCCCTATTTACTAGTTTTAAAGATATTTTTAAACAATAAAAATATAAGATAAATACCTAATGCAATCTTCCACGAAAAACCAAATCCAAAACACCAACAAATTAATTTGGAGAAAAAAGTTACCACTAAGAGTTCTAATACAACAGAAATCAAAATACTCAGCATAATAAGAAAAAACTCACCCATGCTATCACCTCCTACATCCATTTATAGTGTTAGATGTTTCTCTAAATTCCAATGTCATTAAGTTTATGAAAATCTAAAAAGATGTATAAGTTTTAATCCTTTTGCCTATTTATTTGGTTTTAAGCAATAATAAAAATAAGGAGTGTTTTTCACACCCCCTATTTGTTAAACATATTTAATACTTCCTCTCATTATTTGATATAAGAACTCAATTTTTCCAAATCACTATTCCTTCTGTTAAGAATAAAATATAATAGGACAAATAATTATATATATTAGCTACTTTGAAGAATAATAAAAAACAATGATTGTTTTTCAAAAATAATAAACCACATTATAGTTTAATCTTACATAATATAATTACATTACTTTGGAAATAATTTCTTTGCCCTGAAATTCACTGCGACCAATTTAGATTAACTGTTTAGAACATTTAATACACTTAGATGAACGTACACAATACTCTAAAGCTTAAAACCAATCTTGTACTCGAAAAGTATATCAAGCCCCTAAGAGCCTTTAGATTCTCCAAACTAAAGGTTCTCATGGCAATTTGAATTTCTTTGTCCAATTCTTTTTCACTGGAGGCATTTTTAAATTCTATGACAAATGCTTTCCCTGCTTTT
>CAZBFY010000130.1:0-2116 GCA_964491445.1 uncultured Mycoplasma sp. | reverse complement strand
AGAGCTGCAAGAGTAGGACGTAATCCACAAACAGGAGCAGAAGTTCAAATAGCTGCTAGAAAAGCTGTTACATTTAAAGCAGGAGCAGCACTTAAAGAAGCTGTAAATAACTAATAAAAAGTCATCTTTGACTTTTTTCTTTTGGATAAATGAAACTTATGTGAAAAAGCTATAATTTCTTGATAAATAAATATTTTAATTATATAATAATTTTTACAAATAGAAAAAAATGATGTAAACACTTTTATTAGTTTACTTTGATATTATTGAATTTACTCTTTTATTTGGATATAATATATACGGAGGGAATATGGAAAAAATAATATATAATGTTTTAAATACTTTAGAAAATAATGGTTTTGAATCTTACATAGTCGGAGGATATGTAAGAGATAAATTATTAGGAAATAAAACAATGGATATTGATATTACTACTATTGCTAAACCTAAGGAAGTTTTAGAGCTATTTAAAGATTTTAATGTAAAAGTACATGAATATGGTAATGTATCTTTTGAAAATGAGGGTTATAAATTTGATATTACCACTTTTAGAAAAGATATTAAATATAAAGACAATAGAAAACCAGAGAAAATAATATATATTGATTCATTTGAAGAAGACCTAAATAGACGTGATTTTACTATTAATTCTATATGTATAGATTTAGATAATAATATAATAGATTTATGTGGAGGTAGAAAAGATTTAAGAAAGAAAGTTATTAAATCTATCGGAGATCCTTATAAAAAACTAGAAGAAGATTCACTTAGAATTTTAAGAGCAATAAGATTTGCTACTAGTTTAAAATTTAGACTTGATAGTGAACTAAAACTTGCTATTATAAAAAATAAACATTTACTAAAAAACCTTTCTTATGAAAGAAAAAAAGATGAATTAAACAAAATATTTTGTTCTAAAAATAAAAAGTATGGAGTTAAATTGCTTACAGAACTAGAACTTCTAGAAGAATTAGATTTAAAAGATATAAAATATGTACTACGTACTAATGATTTAATAGGTATGTGGTCTATGATAACAGATATTGATTATTCTTTTACAAAGCACGAAAAAGACCTAATAAAGAAAATAAAAAGTGCTATGAATGAAGATATTAATAATACTTTTACTCAGTATAAATATGGTAGTTATCCAGTATCAGTTGTTAGTGACTTAAAAAAACTTAATACTAAAAAAGTAATGGCTAAATATAATAAATTACCTATAAAAGATAGAGAAGAGATTAAAATTAGTGTTACAGAAATATGTAGTGTTTTAGGAAAAGCTCCTAGTAGCTTTATTGGAGATATTTTTGAAGATATAGAAACTAATATATTAAATGGTAAACTTTTAAATGAAGAAGCTTTATTAAAAGAATATATTAAAACTAACTACAAGGGGGAAATATGAAAAGTAAAAAATTATTAGATATGTTAAAGACTAAGAGTTTAGTAATACCAAGTAGTTTACTTATTAATTATAAAGAATTAAAGTTAAATGAAAAAGAATTATTATTTCTTAGTTTATTAATGTCTTATGAAAATGAAATATGTTTTGATCCAGTTCATTTTAGTAAGGTTTTAAACTTTGAAGTAAATGATATACTTGAAATGATGTCTAGTTTAACTACTAAGAAGTATATTAATGTAGTAGTTAAAAATATTAATGGTAAGATGAAAGAGTATTTAGATATTAGTTATTTATATGATAAGCTTATATCTTTTACTTTAGAAGATGCTCTAGAAGATACTCCAAGTGAAATATATAGTATTATGGAAAATGAATTAGGAAGAACTCTATCACCAATAGAATATGAAATAATAAGTGGTTGGTTAAATGCAAATATTGATGAAGGTTTAATAAAAGAAGCTTTAAAAGAAGCTGTATTAAATGGAGTAGGTAATCTTAAATACATTGATAAAATACTTTATGAATGGACTAAAAAAGGGTATAAAAAAGCAAATGACATAAGAAGAAAAAAGAAAGTAAAAGAAGAAGAAATAGAATTATTTGAATATGATTGGTTAGATGAAAATGAATAATAAAATTTTAAGTTATTTAGAAGAACTATTTCCAAATCCAGTTTGTGAATTAAATTATAATAAAGACTATGAGTTA
>CAZBFY010000129.1:0-2129 GCA_964491445.1 uncultured Mycoplasma sp. | reverse complement strand
TGGCATATTTGCAAACTCATCAAGAATAAAATTAGTTCTAACAGGAAGCTTACCACCACATTCTTGAGCTACATCAATTAAAGTTTCATAACATTGTTTAATAAAAATCGTAACTAAAGAATGATATGTTTTCTTTTCATCTTGTATTACAATAAATACAGCCGTCTTTTGCCTACCAATATCTTTCATATCAAAATCATTATGAGCAAGCATTTCTGATAAAACTTCTCTCGAAGTAAATAATTTTACCTTTTGTTTAAAAACAGATAAAATACCACCCTTTGTTTCACTAGGTGCCATTAAAACACTACTTGCATTAACATAAGCACTACTAGCAGCATCTTTTGTTGAAAAATATTCTTTTATATATGTTGATCCACCACATCTTTCTTCCCCAATTGTACTCATTAAATTTATACTATTTAAATTAATCTCATCAGGTGATGCATCATCAAATAAACCAAGCGCTAAACCGGAAAAATAATCCCCAGAAGACTTTTCCCAGAACGGATCCTGATTTTGAGCCTTTTCATCATATAATATATTTGCAGCTAAATCATCAAGCAACTCAATTGATTTATCAGTATTTCCTTCTTTATACAAAGAATAAGGTAAATACAAAGGATTCCAAGAATTACCCTTTTGTGGTTCTCTAAAATTAAGCAAAACAATATTATAACCCTTTTCCTTTAACATTTCCGCAGTTTCTTCATATATTTCACCCTTCGGATCGGTTATAATCATAGACTCACCCTTACGAGCAAGAATCTTAACAGCAGGTAAAACCATATATTGCGTCTTACCACTACCAGTTGAACCAATAATCAATGAATGTGATTCACCATCATCAACATAAATTTCTTTACCATTATTAATTAAAGGTAAACCACCATATTTCATCTTCTCATCAGTAACTTTAACCATTTTTAACTGTTCTTTTATTTCTTTTTCTTTAGCCCAATGAGAATAACCATCACTTTCCTTTTTCTTAACAGAAAAACCAATACCCTTTTCTTTATCAAAAATAAGTGAACTAACACTAGTTAAAACCCAAACAAGCAACACTATAAAAACAACAATACTTGCAACTAATCTAATTGGCATATAAATATGATATGGAAATAACCAAAAATAAGGTTCAACAATACCAATACTAGCCCAGTTACCTAAATTTTCAACAATTAAAGTTGCCAAATAAAATAAGGCAATCGCGAATACAATAAACTTAATCCAATCCTTTTTTTCTGCTTTAATTTTCATAAAACTCCTCCGTCTAACATAAATATAGTATAACATTTTTTTAAATAAAAAAAAAGAATATTATAAATATTCTCTAATTTTTTTAAATTCCTTATTATCTTCTAGATCAGTATCTCTTAACTTTTCTAACAAATTCTTTTGTTCCTTATTTAATTTAGAAGGCGGTAAAATATTTAAAACAACATACATATCCCCTCTTCTTCCACTATTAACATTACTAATACCTTTACCCTTTACCCTTAATTTATCACCAGTTTTAGAATTTTCTGGAATAGTTAATTTAATAGAACCATCAATTGTTGGAACATCACGTTTACAACCCAAAACACAATCAACAATAGTAATCGGTAAAAATAAATATATATCATCTTCTTCTCTTTCAAAAATAGGATGTGGACTAACCTTAAATTCAATATATAAATCACCATTAGGCCCACCATTATATCCTGCTTCACCCTTACCGGCAATACGAAGTTGATTACCAGTATCAACACCAGCAGGAACTTTAACTTCAATTTCTTTCACTTTATTTATTTTACCAACACCACGACAACTAGAACAAACCTTTTCATAAGTAGTACCTTTACCATTACAATTATCACAAGTTGTTCTTGTCATAAATGAACCAAATAAAGACCTTTGTTCACTAGTAACAGTACCAGTTCCATGACAAGTAGAACAAGTTTTTTCACCCATTCCACCTTTACCCGAACAAGAAGAACAAACTTCAGACGAATTTACTTTTATAGTTTTTTTACAACCATTTATAGCCTCATCAAAAGTAAGATTCATACTAACTAAAGAATCATTTCATTTTCTTGTTCTACTATTATTTCTATATCCAAAATTAAATCAAACAAATGAAGAAC
>CAZBFY010000128.1:0-2159 GCA_964491445.1 uncultured Mycoplasma sp. | reverse complement strand
CATTTCAAAAGAATATGACATAGCAAAGTCTACAATAAATAAATGGGTGAAAGATAATCGCACTGATGAGGAAAATGGCACTATATATGCTTATTAATTAACCTGGTTTATCTCTCCTTAATTTTTTGCATAATAAAAGCACCTACTCATTTTTCTAAGTAAGTGCTTATTCTACTATTTCACATATAGGTTTATTTTCTTTTATTGATTTTTCTATATCTCTAACTAAATCTTTATATTCATCTTCTCCATATTCTAATTCCATATCACTAGTAGGATTATAACCAAATAAGTCAATATGCTTTTGTATAAGTTCTTTTAATTCATCTGTCATTCTACCATAGTACATTATTTAATCATCTCCTTTAAAATTCTATTAATTTCGCTAGTAGTCTCTGGAAATAGTTCTTGTAAAACTTTTAATACATCATCTGCTTTCTTACACCACAGAGGGCTTTAGCTAAAAAAGCGGCGGTATTCTTTGCTAATGAAATCGATTAATGGTTTATCGATTTATTGATGAAAATAGAAAGGACTTTGGAGTTAGTTGGTTATTAAGATGGTTTAAATTAAGTGTAAATGCTTATTATAATTATTTAAAAGGCAAAAAAGACAGCTACAGATCTAACAAAAAAAATTAAAGATACTATCAGTACAATATATCATGAAACTAATGGAATCCTTGGATATAGAACTATGAAAATATTTTTAGAACGTAAAGAAATTTTTATAAGCAAATTAACAACACACAAATATATGAATAAGGACTTGCAGATTAGGTCTGTAACACAAAAGAAAAAGCCAAATTACAAACATTGAAATGCACATGAAAAATTTGCCAACCTTATTAACCAAAATTTCACAGCAACTAAGAAAAATACTATTTGGTATACTGATTTTACATATTTAAATTTAACAAATAGCTCTAAAAAAATGATCAAGAATTAAATTTTAAAAATAAATTGGGTTAAAGTGTTACAAAAATGCTTAATCACAACAAAGCTGTTAAATTGCAATTATAAATAATAACCCTTGTAAACTTGTAGATACACCTAAGAGAGCTGAATTTAAAGCAAATATATTAACACTGAAGGAACTAAAGAAAATATTTGATAGATTAAACTTAGATAATTATGAAGATTATATATTTAAACTTGCTGTTGATATAACAATCGAAACTGGATTAAGACATGGTGAATTATGTGGATAAAAGCATTGATTTAAAAAATAAAACAATTACTGTTCACCAAGCTTTAATAAGAGTTGGAAATAACTATGTACTATCAAATAAATTAAAACCAGAATCATCTTATAGAACTTTACCTATAAGCAATAATCTATGCAAAAAATCATATAATTTTATTAGAAGGCGGAGTAAGTATGAAAGTTCTTCAAGAAAGATTAGGTCACTCTCTTATGCAAACTACCAGCGACATTTATGCACATGTTACTGATAGTTTAAATAGAGAAGCAACCCAAACAATCACAAACATTTTAAATGAAATAAATCAAATAATAAATCTATATATTTATATTAAAGTAAAAGCATTATTTATATGTTGTGGGCAAAATGTGGACAAAACAATAATTCAATATTGCTAAAAACCTCCATATTACCAATATGCAAGACAAACCGTAAGCCGAGTTCTGTATTAAGCAATCATCTATCTAGACCTGCTGTTACCAACAGGTTCAAGCGACACACCCAGAGGCGGGACGGGCAACCCCTTAAAATGCCTCTCTATTCGGTCTTGCTCCAGGTGGGGTTTACATAGCCGTGAAGTCGCCATCACGCTGGTGAGCTCTTACCTCGCCTTTCCACCCTTGCCTTAAAAATTAAGGCGGTATATCTCTGTTGCACTATCCTTCAAGTCACCTTGACTGGACGTTATCCAGCACCCTGCCCTGCGGAGCTCGGACTTTCCTCTCCTGGGTCTATGCCCAGCAGCGATTGCATGGTTTGCTTGCAGATTTTATATTATCACATAATTGTTCTAAATACAAATATTTTATTTATTTTTACTGCAGTCTATATTAAAAGAAATATTATCATAAGCAAAACTATTATTATTAATCCATAAAAACTCACTCCACAAAACAACAGTGTTAAAAGAATTATACATCCCACTATTATTTTGGGATAAAATAATATAATCCAT
>CAZBFY010000127.1:0-2180 GCA_964491445.1 uncultured Mycoplasma sp. | reverse complement strand
CTAAAAAATAAGTGAAAAACACTTATCTTTTAGTTGTGGCTGTAAATACTAACAATTAAACTAAAAGAATTAGTAAAAAAAACAAAATAATACTTTACATAATTCAAATTATATCATATAATTAATGTACACAGTTTTGGAGTGGTACTCAAGAGGCTGAAGAGGCGCCCCTGCTAAGGGTGTAGGTCGGGTAACTGGCGCGAGGGTTCAAATCCCTCTCACTCCGCCATATTGTAATTTACCTTGTATTAGCAAGGTTTTATTTTGTTTTAAAATATTTATATAAATGAGTATAAGTATTCAGTATTATATAAATTTATGTAAAAACAAAAAAATTGTAAAAAAATAGTAGTAATTGCAGATGAATTACTTGAAAGAAAATTAAAAAGAAAAAGAGCTGTTTTAATTAAGGACCAATGACATTTTATGAATCTGGAGAATCAAATGGAACAATTAGCCTTTTAAAATTATTTAATAACAATAAACAAGATATTTTGTAGATCCGTCTATTGCCGTAGCAGCCTTAGGAATAGGACCAAACAATTTAATCAATGACTTAAATACATTTGGATTAATATTTGAAACATTATGTATTAGTGATTTAAGAGTATATGCGGAAAATATAAATGGTAGTGTTTATCACTATAAAGATGTGTTAGACTTAGATGTGATACAGTTATACATTTAAGAGATGCTTCATACGATTTATTCGAAATTAAACTAGGATGAGATAAACTAATTAATGAAGGAGTAAAAAATCTAATAAAAACGAAAAACAAAATAGATACAGAAAAAATGAAAAATCCATAATTCTTAGCAGTACTAACAGCAAAAGGAAAATACGCGTATCAAAGAGAAGACGGAGTATATATTATTCTAGTAGGATGCTTAAAAAATTAAAAACTAGTTTTTTTAAAAGTCTAAAACTTTAAACCTGTACAATAAACACAAAAAGTATAAATTTTTCTTTTACAAGAGATATTTTAATGCTATAATAAGAATGTGAAGATAGATGAAAAGAAAATTTAGTAAAATAGAAATAACTTGTTTAACAATATTTGTAGGAGTAGCCATTTTATGTTTTACATGGTATTTTCTTTATGCCTATTTAGCAGTTCCAGAAATAAAACTAAAAGGAGAAAAAGAAGTAGTAGTAACCTTAAAAGGAACTTATAAAGAAGAAGGAGCAGTAGCATTCCTAGATAACAAAGATATTTCTGATAGAATAAAAATAAAAGATAATATAAATATCAAAAAAGTAGGTAAGTATCAAGTAGAATATACAGTAACAAACACTAAAGGAAAAAGAAAACAAAAAGTTACAAGATCAGTAGAAGTAAGAGATGATGTAAAACCAGTAATAAAACTAAAAAAAGGAAAAGTATATAAAACCCAATATGGAAAAGAATATAAAGAACCAGGTTATACAGCAAGTGATAATTATGACGGAAACATAACAGATAAAGTAGAAGTAAGAGGTAGTGTAGACATAAATAAATTAGGAAATTATAAATTATATTACTCAGTTGAAGACTCATCAAAAAACAAAACAACAAAAATAAGAACAGTAAAAGTAGTAGACGAAACATCTCCAGTAATAAAATTAAGAGGAAAAAGCAAAATAATCCTTCAAAAAGGAGAACCATACATAGAACAAGGTGTCCTAGCAACAGATAATTATGATGGAGATATAACTTCAAAAGTTATAACAAAAGGAAAAGTAAATACAAAAATATTAGGAATTTATACTATAACTTATAGTGTAACAGATACATTTGGTAATTATAAAGAAGAAGAAAGAATAGTACAAGTAGGAACAAAAAAACAAATAGATAATGATAATCGTATCTTAGTATCAATAAAAGAACAAAAACTATGGTTTTATAAAAATGGTAATTTAGTTATTACCTCAAATGTAGTAACAGGAACAAAAAATACCTGGGATACCATAACTGGAAACTTTAGAATAAGAAGCAAAGCAACAAATATATATTTAACTGGTGCAGACTACAGAAGTTATGTAAATTACTGGATGTTAATAGATTACGGAACCCAAATAGGACTCCATGACGCAACATGGCGAAGCACTTTCGGAGGTAATATCTATAAATATAATGGTTCACATGGATGTATAAACTTACCATATCATGTAGCACAAACAATATATAATAAAGCAAAAA
>CAZBFY010000126.1:0-2186 GCA_964491445.1 uncultured Mycoplasma sp. | reverse complement strand
ATTGTATTAGATGATGATAAACCTTATTATATGAGAGGTTTAAAAGAATATGAAAGTGATAAAATGTTTTTAATTGATACTATTCATCACGAACAAGATTTATATGAAAAAATGTGTAAAGAACTATTAGATTTTGAAATAGAAGAATTATAAAAAATGATATATACTAATTATAGAAAAACGTTGTATATACTATAAATAGATGGAGCTGATTATATGGAAGTAAGACTTCAAAAATGGGGAAATTCAGATGGAATAAGAATTCCAAGTAGTTTTTTAAAATCTCTTAATTTAAAAACAAATGATATAGTTGAATTAATACATAAAGAAGGTAGTATTGCTATTTCAAAACATAAAAAGAAACATTTAACTTTTGAAGAAAGATTAGAAATGTTTAAACAATTACCAAATAATGAAAAAGGAATAGTAGGGCCATACGATTGGGGAGAAGATGTTGGAAAGGAAAATGTATATATCAAAACAGGGTGATATTTGTTACATGGATTTTATCCCTACTAAAGGTTATGAACAAATAGGTTTAAGACCTGCTGTAGTTGTTAGTAAAGAAAAGTTTAATAAATTTACTGATTGGGTAATTATTTGTCCAATTACAACAAATACTAAAAATTTTCCAACTCATTATAAATTTCAAAAAAACAGAAAAAGTTAAAGGCTCTGTTTTATGTGAACATATTAGAAGTATTGGCTTTAATGCTCGTAATTTATCTTTTGTTGAAAAAATAAAAAAAGACGAATTAGAAGAAATAATAGATATAATAAATGGAATAATAGGAATTTAGTCTATCATAAAAGGACAAAAACATGTGTGTCCAGTAAGAACAAGAATAATAAATCATCATGTGTTTAAACATACTTATCAACCAAATTATACATGTTGTGAAGAGAATGTTTGTGAACATGTACAATGTGGTTCTTGTTGTAATTATTAATTGATGTATAAAAAAGTGTAATTATTTGCCTTTTTTTGTTTAAAAACAAAATTTTATATTATAATTATTTTAGTAATTAGATTTGTGAAGGTGTTTATATGTTAAATGAAGTATATAATAAGATTTTAAATGATGATACTATATTGAATATATATAAAGAAATAGAACTAGTAGAAAATAAAGAAAAAGGCTGGGCATATCATAACTTTGCTCATGTTTTAAATGTACTTAAGATTACTGAAAACATTTTATTATTAATGAATTATAGTAAGAACTTTATATTAAAAGCTAAAATAGCATGTCTATTGCATGATGTTGGGGCTTTACAAGGAAAAGATAATCATGCTTATAGGAGTTATGAGTATGCTAAAAATTATTTTAAAACTAATAATATTATATTTAAAGGATTAGAAGATGTTTTAGAAGCTATTAAAATTCATAGTGATGGTTTTGATACTGATAATTTAATTGCATTAACACTTATTTTAGCAGATAAGCTTGATATTAAAAGTAATAGAATAACTTCTTATGGTGGTAAAGTAATAGGTAATAGGCAGTATACTCATATTAAAGATATAATTATTAATATTTATAATGGTTGTTTAACTATTCATTTTATAAGTGATGGTAAAATAGATATGAAAGAATTAAATGATTATTATTTTACAAAAAAAGTATTTAAAGCAATAGAAAGTTTTTCTAATAAAGTAGGTTTAAAATATAAAGTATTAATTGATAATACTACTTGGGATATTATTTAAAAATATTTACTAATTAATAATTAAAATGCTATAATAATATAAACAAAACATGCAGGAGGTATATACATGATTAAAGGAAAACCATTTGTTAAATGGGCTGGTGGAAAAAGACAAATAATAGATAAGCTAAAAAAATATATTCCAGAGGAATTTGGTACTTATTATGAACCTTTTGTAGGGGGAGGAGCTCTTCTTTTTGAACTTTCTCCGAAAAGGGCTGTTATTAATGATTCTAATAAAGAGCTTATGAACGTTTATAGTGTTTTATGTGATGAAGATAAATTTAAAAAAATGTGTAATGTTTTAAATCACTATGAAAAAGAACATTCAGAAGAGTTTTATTATGAGATAAGAAGTAAAGATAGGAGTAAGTCTTCTTATAATAGATTATCTGATTATACTAGAGCTGCTCGTACTATTTATCTTAATAAAGCTTGTTTTAATGGGTTATATAGGGTTAATAGTAAGAATGAAT
>CAZBFY010000125.1:0-2291 GCA_964491445.1 uncultured Mycoplasma sp. | reverse complement strand
ACCATTTTTCAATGGTTTGCGGCGATTCGTAATTTTAAAAGTGTTAAATTCCCGGGCTTTGAAAGACTATTAATCTACCTAACCGGAGTAGAAAACATAAGAGACGTAATACCATTCCCAAGAACCCCAGGAAACTGTGAATATTAACAAACACAAAAGAGTAGAAAAATCTATTCTTTTTATATAGACAAAAAAACAAAAAAAGAACTAAGTTATATTGACAATAACACAACAACTAAGTTATATTTATATAGTAAGTAAAGGGTGTATAAATATGAAATTAAAGTTAAAATTAATGTTTTCTCTATTATTAGTTATAAGTAGTATACTAAGTATTAGTAATGTAAATGCAGACTACAGTAGTCTAAACACAAGAGTTAATCAAAATAAAACAATGATAAACTCATCAAATAACCTAAATAGCATAGATAGAGAAAGATACAAAGATAAAGATTTAAAAGATCTAAAAGAAGTAAACTACAAAGGACTAGCAACATATCAACAACAAGAAATAAATAACCTAGCAAAAACCATCCTAGAAAATAACACACTAAATGACTATGACAAAATACAAAAATTCTATAACTGGATAGTAGAAAATTATTATTACTACAATACCCCAAATAAACTAGAAAACCTAAAAAAATTCGGAAATGTATACGATAACCCCTATTATTTATTAACATACGAATACAAACACACAGGAAAAATAAGAGCAAGAAGTAATGGCTTTTCATCAATGCTAGTAGCACTTTCAAGAAACCAAGGAATACCTGCAAGAACAGTCGGAGGATATTATAATAAACAAGTAGAAACAAACTACATAACATGGGGTTCTGATATAAACCAAAATGACATTAACCACACATTCGTAGAAGTTTTCGTAAACAACAAATGGATAGTACTAGACCCAACCGCAGACTGTCATAATACATATAATGATATAAACAATGAATACATCAAAGAAGAACAACCAAACAAATACTTTGATCCAGCAATAGAAACCCTATCAACAACCCACATTATGTTCAAACACTATCCAGGATCAAAATCAGTAGCATACCTAACAAACACATATGAAAAATCAAAAATAACACAATTTTTAAACAAAACTTATAACAAAAAAACAAATGGAAAAAGAATAAATTATTACTATAACAAAAACAAATCATCAACATGGTTCACAAACAAAACCTCATCATACGGAGATGGATACGGTAAAGTAACAAGTATAGTATGGCCAACAAACAAATCACTAACAGGAACACTAGACCTAAGTGGCTTCTCATCACTTGAAAAACTATACGTACCAAATAATAAAATATCAAACTTAAAAATGATTAACACCCCATCTATAAAAACCGTCGCAGTAGCATACAACAAAATAAGTAATTTAACAGTAACAGGTAGTAAAAATCTAACACTGCTATCAGCATACGGAAACCCATCAACATATATAAAATATAACTTTGGACCAAGTAAAAGAACAGCAATAATAAAAGCATCAAGTGGAGGAACAGTCTCAGTAAGATATGAAAAAACAAAAAAAGGTTACATGCACAAATTGTATGCAAAAACAAAAACAGGATATACATTTAAAGGATGGTATCAAGGAAACAAAAGAATAAGTACAAAAAAAAGTATAATAAAATACAAAGGTACATCATTTACATACACAGCAAAATTTCAAAAAAAAGATACAAAAACATATATACTAATATCAATCAAAAAACAAAAACTATGGTATTATAAAAAAGGAAAACTAATGATGTCAACAAGTGTAGTAACAGGACACAAAGGAAAACATGATACCCCAAAAGGAACATATAAAATAAGAGGCAAAGCAAGAAATGTATACCTAGTAGGACCAGATTACAAAAGTTATGTAAACTACTGGATGCTAATAGACAGAAGAACCCAAATAGGACTACATGATGCAAGTTGGAGAAGTAGTTTCGGAGGCTCAATTTATAAATGGAATGGTTCACATGGATGTATAAACATGCCATATAAAAAAGCAAAATACATATATAACAAAGCCCCAACAGGAACAAAAGTTATAATAAAATAAATCTTAAAATAGCTACTTGAAAAAGTAGTTATTTTAGTATACAATTAATTTAATACAAAAGAAACTTACACGAACATAGTTTCGCCATGGGGGGGGGGTTCTCTAGACTATTAAATAAAGATATAAAAGAGCTAAATAAAGTAGTTCTAACTTTTTGCTGTATATTATTTTTAGTGTGTGTAGGAGTCATTTCATATAAAACAAATAATTCTTATGCACT
>CAZBFY010000124.1:0-2301 GCA_964491445.1 uncultured Mycoplasma sp. | reverse complement strand
AGTAGGAGAAGTACGTGGAAAAGAATCTTTTGATATGTTACAAGCTATGAATACTGGACATGATGGAAGTTTATCTACACTACATGCAAATGGCCCAAAAGATGCTCTTAATAGATTAGAAACTATGGTACTTATGAGTGGTATACAAATACCAGTTATAGCACTTCGTGAATATATAGAAAAAGCAATAGATTTAGTAGTATACATAGAAAGATTACAAGATGGTAAAAGAAAAATAGTATCCATTAGTGAAGTATATAATCTAAAAGATGGAGAAATTAATCTAAAAGAAATATTTAGCTTTAAACAAAAAGGGCTTACCAGTAGTGGTGAAGTTAATGGTTCATATGTTATGTATAAATATACACCAAAAGTATATAACAAAATAAAATCAAAAGGAATAGATGAAATAGACGATATATTTGAAATAAAAAAATAGAAAGGATGGGAATAAAATGGGGAATAATTATGTCTTTATACTAGTACAATTAATACTTATAATAGGACTCTTTGGTATAGTTATTTATCTTATCAAATTTAAAAATGCCATAGCACTAGAAAAAAGAATAACTAGATTCTCCATAGAATCCCTTACTGATAAACCTTTATCATTCTTTGATAAACTAAGTATAAAATATAATAATCTAATTAATAAAATGACTAAAAGTTTAAGTAAATCAAAATTACTCGTAAAATATAGTTTAAGATATGATAAATATCTAGATAAAACAAAAATTATAAGAGATGAAGCAATGGATGTTATATCAAGTAAGTTCTTAATAAGTGGTATAGCTCTTTGTATAACAATAATCTCTGATGTATTAAGAGGTCAATCATTTGGTACTTTTCAAATAATTTTATCACTTCTTATAGGTTTCTTTATACCAGATATATTCCTAATAATAAGTGAAAAAAGAAAACAAAAACAAGTAGAAGAAGATCTATTTAAAGCTGTTATTATTATGAGTAATGCCTTTAAATCTGGAAGAAGTATAATGCAAGCTGTTGAAATAGTATCAAAAGAACTAGAAGGACCAATAAGTGAAGAATTTAAAAAAATGTATATAGATTTAACTTATGGACTTGAACTTGATGTAGTATTTGAAAGATTATCTTCTAGAATAAAAGTAGAAGAAACTAAGTATATGGCATCATCTTTAGTTATTTTAAATAAAACCGGAGGTAATATAGTAAAAGTATTTTCTTCAATAGAAAGAAGCTTCTTTGAAAGAAAAAAACTAAATGATGAATTAAAATCTGTAACAGCTTTATCAAGTTTCGTTTTTAAAATACTTGTTGCTATACCATTTATTATATTTATCATGATTTATATTCTAAACCCTAGTTATTTTACACCACTTGTTACTACTATTTTAGGTAAAATACTACTTATAATTATACTATTAATTTATGTTTTATATATAGTTATTGTAAGAAGATTAATAAAAATAAAGGATTGATATTATGAAGAAAAGAAAAAGTTTAAGCTATAGAATATATAGTAAAAAAAGTTTAAAAATGGCTGAAGATAAAACTAATCTTTTAGGAGTTAATAATAAACTAGATGCTGTATATCTTTTAAATACAAGATTATTTGTTAGTATTATTGTATTTATAGGAATCTTATATTTTGTAGATTTTGGTTATTTACTAGCACCAATTATAACTTTCTTAGTATATCAATTCTTTTTTCCTTTAGTAGTAGACTCTAAAATAGAAAAAAGAAGAAGAGTACTTGAAAAAGATTCGTTATATTTTTTTGAAATACTTGCACTTTCTTTAGAAGCTGGTAGAAATATAAAAACTGCTATTGAAGTAACTACTATGAATATTTCATCAGAACTATCAGATGAGTTTAAAAAAGTTATAAAAGATGTAAATTATGGTAAAGATTTAGATATTGCTTTAGAAGAATTGAAATATAGAATACCCTCAGATACAGTAAATAATATAATACTTAATATAAGACAATCTAATATGTTTGGTAATAATATTATAGATACAGTATATTCACAAATTAATTATATAAGAGAAAAAAGACTTTTAGAAACAAAAGCTTTAATTAGTAAAATACCAATAAAGATAAGTGTAGTAAGTGTAGTATTCTTTATACCACTTTTATTACTATTATTATTAGGGCCAATGCTTATTAATTTAGTGTAAAATAAAAAGTAGAATTATTGTAAAAGAAATATTAATATGATAGAATTAATATGTAAGTAAATAGAAACGAGGTAAGTAAATGAAAAACAAAAACAAACAAATGTTTGCTGGGGGGGGGGTTCTCTAAACTATTAAATA
>CAZBFY010000123.1:0-2308 GCA_964491445.1 uncultured Mycoplasma sp. | reverse complement strand
TGTATAATGTTTAGTAAGTTATGCCATTTTTTATAAAAAAAAATGGCATAACGCCATTGTATCAAATTTATAACGAAATACTATATAAGGGGAAAGTATCTTTTCTCTTTTTTCTTTGGTTATCATAATTACTATTGCTGTTTGTTTTGTGATAGTTAATTTTCTCATTAAATATCAGTAAAATATCTAATTTTAAGTCTAATTCCCCTTTCCCCAAAAAGGTGGTAAAACCTTTTATCTAATTATGAATGATAAATTAACTTGTTTTCAGCCGCCTAATATCATAATTAAATGAATATGTAAAATCTGTTGAACCACATTTTTCACATTTAAATACATAAAGTTCTCTTGATATTTTAGGTATGAATTCATTTATAATTATTTTTGATATTAATAATATACATAGTCGTATATTTTCTTTTTTATTTCTATTAGAAAGTAATCCATAATGTTTGATTTTAGTAAAACTGTTAGGTAATACGTGTAATAGAAATCTTCTTATAAACTCTTCTGCTGTTATTGTCATTTCTTTTATTTTGGAATTGTCTTTGTAATCCTTATATTCAAATGTTATTAATCCATTATTTATATTTTTAATTCTATTATTTGATATTGCTACTCTAAAGGAATATCTCCCTACATATTCTATAACATTTTCAGTTTCTCCTTTTGGTGGCTCTATATATGTTATCCATGTTTCATTATATAAAGGTTCTAAGAATTTATTAAATGAATCTATATTTTTTAATTCTTTTTTTAGAGTGAGATTTTTAAATTCATGTTTTAAATAATATAGAAATTTACCTCTAAATAATGCTCCTAATACTTGTACTTTAAATAAATAATCTTTATCACAAGATATCCATTTATTATCTTTGAGACCACCACCAGTAACTATTGAATGAATATGTGGGTGATATTCCATAGTTTGCCCCCAAGTATGAAGGACTGAAGTTATACCAACTTTTGCTCCTAGCCATTTAGGATCATTAGCTAGTTCTAATATTGATTCGCTTGTTGCTTTAAATAAAATATTATAAAGTAATTTTTCATTATATAAAAATATTTCATTTAGTTCACAAGGAACTGTTGTTATAATATGAAAATATTTTGTATCTAATAAGTAGCTTGCTTCTTTTTGAATCCATTTTTCTCTAGCATAGTTTTGGCACATAGGACAATGTCTATTTCTACAAGAATTATATCCAGCATACTTTTCTCCACACTCATTACAGGTACAAATATGATAACCTAAGTTTTTAGTGCCACAGTTAATTATAGCATTAAATACTTTCCATTGTTCTTTTGATAGTTTATGTTTAGAAATGTATTCTTGACCATAAGTTTTAAATATCTCTTGAATAGTATAGTTATTTATCATAATTAATTCCTTTAAGATTATTAAAATCATGAGCTAAATGGATATAAATTGCTGTAGTAGATAAAGAAGAGTGCCCAAGCATATCTTTTAGTACAAAAGGATCACCACCATTAATAAGATAAAATGTAGCAAAAGAGTGTCTTAACGTATGATATGATATTTTTTCATTAATTCCTAAATCATTAGCATAATTTGTAAAATAGTTTTCTAGAGTATATGGTGATATATGATCATTACCTTGTGTTCCTTTAAATAAAAATCCTTCTTTTTCTTTCATATTTTTTGACTTATAATAGATTCTTAAAAAGTATATAACTATGTCTGGTAGTATAGTAAGCCTTTCCTTATTCCCCTTACCTAGAACTTTTAATTTATGATTCTTTGAATCAATATTTTCTATTCTTAGAGAAACGACTTCACTTGCTCTTAAGCCACAGCAAAATCCAAGAAGAAGAAAACATTTATGTTCTAAGTTTTTCTCCATATTTACTAAATTTAAAAATTCGGATTTAGTAAGTGTAATAGGTAACTTTTTTGATATTTTTGCCTTTGGTAGTAGTCTATCATTCAATGTTACATCAAAACAAATAGAATAAAAATACTTAATCGCAGCAAGATTAAAATTATATGTAGTTGCTTTAGTATTATTATTTAAATAATTCTTCTTGAAATAGTCAATTATTTCTTTTTCTCTAAATTTTGATATGTCTTTTTTATCACTATAACTATTTAAGAAATGGTTAATTGCATAAATATAATTTCTTATTGTATACTGACTTCTTCCTCCTAACTCTAAGTTTTCTTTGATCCTTTTTATCCATTTTTCTTTATTTTTTTCTGTGTTCATAATAAAACTCCCTTCATTTTTTTTCAAAGAGAGTTAAAAAGTCTTCCATTTTAATAAGATTTAGTATATAATATTAAATG
>CAZBFY010000122.1:0-2343 GCA_964491445.1 uncultured Mycoplasma sp. | reverse complement strand
TCAACGATGCGGGGCGTTGCTGTGCAACAAATTTAATTATTTATTTTCAACCTTATGTCCCATTATTACTATATTTTCATGTTTTTGAATTTCATATATTATTCTGTTTAATTTTTTTTGCATACAATCGCCTCGTATTTATTATACTATATTTTTGATTTTAAAAAAAGCGGTTTATTTAATTAAACCGTTTTCTTTTAATATTTTATATATGCATGAATAACTTCTTGTATGATAGAATTTACAGAATTTTCTTATACTGGCATTTGATCTTTTGTATAAATTTATTATTTTTTGTTTTTCTTCTTCACTCATAGCATTTGCAGGTTTTTTATTTTTATTTCCATGCTCGTATGTTATTCTATTATCTAATATATTGTTTTTTAATTTAAACAGATACTTTACATTATATCCTGTTATTGTTGATATTTCTTCATATGTCAAGAATGTTTCATCATTTATTTTCTTTTTAATTAGTTCTACTGCTTGTTCTTTATTTTTCATAGTATCACCTTATTAATTATATTATAAAAGTATTATTTTTGCAAGATAATCACATTTAAAGAAAAAAGGAATTTTACTTCCTTAGTTTTCATTAGTTGTAATTTTTAAATCAAACTTGATTGTTCCGCCAGATGCATTATTTTCACAGTCTACATCTTGTCCTTCTACCCACATATAAATTCTTATTTTAGTTATTCCAGAATTTAATGTAAATAATGATTTATTTGTAGTAAAATTTTGTTCTGTTTTTATTGCTGGCGTTACTTCTTTAAATTTAGTTGCATCGCTTGAATCACTTTGTAATATATCCTCTGCTAGAAAGATAGTATCAATTAGACCTTTATATGGTAGTGCACTACCTCCTGTTTGAGTTGTTGTTATTCCATAAACGTCTTGTGCTTGGTTTACACCTGATGCTTTATGAACATCATAGTTTTGTTCCCATACTGTTACAGCTGATGCTGCTCCTGCATTTTGTGCTTGAATTGTTGCTAAATCTGTTCCATCAGCAACTGTTCCTAAATTAACAAATGCAATTCTTGCAGCATTTTTAATTCCTGTATCATTTGTATCACTTGTTACGCCTGAACCGGCAACTAAATATATAGGCATATCACCATTTACTTTAAAGAATAAATCAAATGCTATATATTTCCCTACTGAACCATCAACTCTAGTACTATCATCTTTATCTTCTTCTTTTGTTGCTGTTAAAATATATTGTCCATTATGTTCTTCTGTTTCAGATGTTTCAATTACGCCATAATACATTGGTAATCTTCCATTTTCGTCTGCAACAGCACCAGTTGATACTGGTTCAAGTGTAGATGGTAATTGATTTACTGCACTAGAATATTTACCTGTTTTAGCACCACTAATATCTGATTTTTGAACCATTGCCTTCCAAGTTGTTCCGTCTGCTGATATTTGAATACCATTTTTTGCTTCAATATTTACTTGTAATGTTTCAACTGATACATTTTTATTTGATGTGAACCATGCATAAGTTGATGTTGCAAGCATTGTGCCTGTACCAAATAGTAGTAGTAATAATATTAATAATCTATATCTACGGCGTCTTTGCCTAGCTTTTTTTGATTTTGATCTATCTGCCATTTATTTCACTCCTCTTATTTATCTTTATTCTTACACTAAAAGTATAACACACTTGTTTTTGGTTTGCAAGCATTATTCGACTTTTTTTTATGTTTGACGTTTTTCTGTAAAATCTTAATTATATATTTTTAGAAAACGCCTTAACTTTTTTAATCTACCCGCTATCTAATTTTCTTTAATTTGAATTGGATTATCAATTGTTCCATCTCCACTAGAGTATAAAACATTATTAGATAATGATACTGCTGGACAGACAGGGTTGGATGATGTATTTCGATTATGACCCCCCATTATTAAATCTGAACTATAAATCCAAATACCTGACAAGCTAGTTATCGAGATTGGAGAAATTGCCACATTTGGCGTCATTAACCAAAATTTATCACTACCAAAAGAAACATTTCCAGTCATAGCAACTTCATCTGCTGTAAGTAATGCTATCGGATATTCTAAATCACCATTTCCATTTTTTGAATCAACTGTAAATTTATCAACATTTCTTACGCAAGTTAATGTTGGTTTTTCATTATGGCTCTCTACTCTATCATACGCAGAATAATAAAAGGCAGTATTACCTGCTATTGCATTTTCAAGCGAATATTCTCCGCTACTTGTACTTCGATCGTTACACCAAATAGTATCTTCAAGCATATTTTCATATTCTGTATTTAATATATTATTTTGATACCATTTATCAATTACAATTTTAATATTTGAACTTTT
>CAZBFY010000121.1:0-2530 GCA_964491445.1 uncultured Mycoplasma sp. | reverse complement strand
AAATAACTTAACAAAAAAAATAGTAAGTTTTTCTAATACTAAATTTCACTTTACTCCAAAACTGAAATTTAACTTTAAAATTAAGGAAAATCACAAATAGTGAAAAAATTTCTTGCTTTTCTTTTTTTTTTGTGGTATTATTGTTGTGTTATGACTGCTGGGATGTGCAAGGTTGCTGATACACCAGGCGTAGTTGTTTGGTGTTTATTGGGTTTTTGTACGGAGCAAGTCTATACTAGATATAGGCGAAGGGAGGTTAGGATTATGGCGAAATCAGAAGTTCGTGTAAAGCTTAAGAGCTATGATCACAGAATTCTTGATAATGCTGCTGCTAAAATTGTTGAAACAGTTAAAAGAGCTGGTGGTGTGGTTAGTGGACCTGTACCGCTTCCAACTGAGGTTGAAAAAATAACAATTTTAAGAGCTGTTCATAAGTATAAAGATTCTCGTGAACAATATGAAATGCGTACTCATAAGAGATTAATCGACATTAAAAATCCTAGTAAGGAAGTGATGGATGTTATGCAACGTCTGGACTTACCTAGTGGTGTTGATATTCAAATCAAACAAAAATAATAATTAAAAGGAGAAAAGAAAATATGAAAGGAATCTTAGGTAGAAAGCTTGGTATGACTCAAGTATTTGGTACTGATGGAAAACTTATTCCTGTTACTGTTATTGAAGTTGAACCTAATGTTGTTACTCAAATTAAGACTATTAGTAATGATGGTTATGATGCTGTACAACTTGGTTTTGATTCTGTTAGGGAAAAGGTTAGTAATAAGGCTAAAGTTGGTCATACAAATAAAGCTACGACTACTCCTAAGCGCTTCTTAAGAGAAATAAGAGGAGTAGATGTTAATGCTTATACTTTGGGTCAAGAAGTAAAAGCAGATTTATTTCTAGCTGGTGAAATGGTTGATGTTACTGGAATCAGCAAAGGAAAGGGTTACCAAGGTGTAATCAAGAAAAATAATCAACATCGTGGACCAATGAGTCATGGTTCAAAATATCATAGAGGTGTAGGTTCTCTTGGTACTATGAGACCAATGAGGGTTTTACCTGGTAAAGCACTTCCAGGACATATGGGTGCTGAACAAGTTACTATTCAAAATCTTGAAATAATTAAAGTTGATATGGAAGATAATTGTATTTTGGTTAAGGGAAGTGTTCCTGGACCTAAAAAAGGTATGGTTGTTATAAAGAGTGCTGTTAAGACTGATAAGGTTAATGATGCTTTTGATTTAATCTCATACGAAGAAAAAGCTGCTGATGTGGAAGTTTCTGCTGATGCAGAAGTTAAGGAGGATTAATATGAAATTTGAACTTGTTAATCTTAGTGGAGAAAAAGTAAAAGATATTACTTTAAGTAAAGAAGTTTTTGGAATAGAACCTAATGATGTTGTTTTAAAGGATGCTATTGTTTTAGGACGTGCTGCTTTAAGACAAGGAACTCATAAGGCTAAAACTAGAGCGGAAGTTTCTGGTGGAGGTAGAAAGCCTTGGAGACAAAAAGGAACAGGAAATGCTCGTCAAGGCTCAATTAGAGCAGTTCAATGGGTTGGAGGCGGAATTGCTTTTGGACCAGTTCCTAGAGATTATAGTAAGAAACAAAATAGAAAAGAGAGAAAACTTGCTCTTAGATCTGCTTATTCTTATAAAGCTAAAGAAAATAATATTGTTGTTGTGGATAAGCTTGTGCTTGATACTCCTAAAACTAAAAATATGTTATCAGTACTTAAAAGTTTAGAGCTTGATAATGTTAAGACTTTAGTTATTGTAAGTGAGTATGATGAGAATGTTATTCTTGCTTCTCGTAATTTAAAGAATATAATGGTTGCTCTTCCTGAAGAAGTTGGTGTACTTGATATTGTAAGTGCTAAGAAACTTTTAATTGAAGAAGAAGCTACTAAAAAGATAAAGGAGGTGCTTGGATAATGGATACTAAGTATTTAGATATTATTAAAGCGCCAGTAGTTACTGAAAAGTCTTCTAATATGGATCAAAATGGTGAATATGTGTTTTATGTTGATCCTAAAGCTAATAAGACTGAAATTAAACTTGCTATTGAGAAGATATTTGGTGTTAAGGTAGAAGATATTAGAACAATTAATGTTCATCCTAAAAAGAAAAGAGTAGGTCGTTATACAGGACTTACTAATCGTAAGAAGAAAGCAATTGTTAAGTTAGCTCAAGGGCAAACAATTGAACTTTAAGGAGGTATAATAAATGGCAATTAGAAATATGAAACCTACTACTCCTGGTCAACGTGGTATGAGCAGACTTCGCAATGATGAGATAACTGCTAGTAAGCCTGAAAAGAGTTTACTTGCTTCTAATAGTAATAAGGCTGGTAGAAATAATCAAGGTAGAATTACTGTTAGACATCAAGGTGGAGGAGAAAAGAGAAAGTATCGTTTAATAGATTTTAAAAGAAATAAATTTGATATAGTTGGTACTGTTGCTACTATTGAGTATGATCCTAATAGAAGTGCTAATATAGCTTTACTTAATTATATTGATGGTGAAA
>CAZBFY010000120.1:0-2590 GCA_964491445.1 uncultured Mycoplasma sp. | reverse complement strand
ATAACTATACAAAAAGTATAAATGGTACAACAATTACCAACACTCATACACCAGAAAAAACAAGTGTTCAAGGTACAAAAGTATGGAACGATAACAACAACCAAGACGGAAAAAGACCACAAAGTATAACAGTTATTCTAAAAGCAAATGGAACAGAAGTAGATAGAAAAACTATAACAGCAAACGATAACTGGAAATATAGCTTTACAAACCTTGATAAATATAAAAATGGTAATGAAATAAACTACACAGTAGATGAAACATCAGTAGATAACTATACAAAAAGTATAAATGGTACAACAATTACCAACACTCATACACCAGATGTTATCTCAAAAACAGTAGAAAAAGTATGGAAAGACGACAACAATAGAGATGGTATAAGATCAGAGTCTATCAAAGTAATTTTACTAGCAGATGGTAAAGAAAAAACAAATACTACTTTAAATAAAGATAATAACTGGACATATACCTTTACTGACTTACCTAAATATAATCAAGGTAAAGAAATAAATTACACAGTAAAAGAAATAAAAGTAAAAGATTACGAAGTAAGCATAACTTCAAATAATAACAAATTTACTATTACTAATACTCATACACCAGAAAAAAATAACTTAACAGTGAATAAAAACTGGAATGATAACAATAACCAAGATGGAAAAAGACCAACAAGTCTTAATGTAAAAGTAATAGGTAAAGTAAACAATGATATAGTCATAGAAAGAAACATAACTCTTACTAAAGATAATAACTGGACATATACTTTTACTGATTTACCAAAAAATCATAATGGAAAAGAAATAACTTATATAGCAGAAGAAATAATGACTACAACACTAAAAGAATATTACACACAAGAAGATCCAACATATAATGGAAATACTATTACCCTTAATAATAAACATGAAATAATAAAAACAAATATAAGTGGTAAAAAAGTATGGACCGATAGTAATGATAAAGATGGTTTAAGACCAACTTCAATTACAATCAACTTATATGCTAATGGAGAAAAAATCAAATCTGAAACAATAAGTTCTTCTAATAAAGGTGCAAATGACAATGAATGGTTATTTACATTTACAAATCTTGATAAATATAAAAATGGTAATGAAATAAACTATACAGTAGATGAAACTGTTGATGCTACTACAAATAAGCACTATACTATGACACGTGATGAAAATAATCAAAATATAATTATTAATACTCATAATCCAAAAGATATAACAATAAGTGGTACAAAAACATGGAATGATGAGAATAATAAATATGATAGACCAAGTAGTATTACAGTAAAACTAACAGGTAAAGTAGGAAATGATACAATAGTATCTATATCAAAAGAAGTAACAGCAAGTAATAACTGGAACTATACCTTTGATAAATTACCTGAATATAGTAAAGGAAAAATTATAAACTATACAATATCTGAAGAAACAGTAAAAGATTATGATACAACTTATGACGGATATAATATAGTAAATACATATAACCCAGAACTTATCAGTATAAATGGTATTAAAAATTGGGATGATAATGACAACCAAGATGGTATAAGACCAGATGAAATAACAGTAATTCTATACGATCATTTAAATAATGAAATAGATAGAACAACTGCAACAAAAGAAAACAACTGGAAATATACATTTGATAACATAGTAAAATATGCAAATGGAAAAGAAATAAAATATACAGTAAAAGAAGTATCTGTAGAAGGTTATGAAACTAGTATAAAAGATTTTGAAATAACTAATAAACATATACCAGAAGTAGTATCATACAAAGTTACTAAAAACTGGAATGATAACAACAACCAAGATGGTATAAGACCAGACTTTATTACTGTAAAACTATTTGCAAATGGAAATCATATAAAAACCATGAAAATAAGTGCCTCTAATAATTGGACTTATACATTTGAAAACTTACCTAAATTCTATAACGAAGGTACACCAATTACTTATGAAATAGTAGAAGACGAAGTAAAAGGATATACATCAGAAGTTACAACAAATACACCAAAAGAAGAAATTTCAAATAATAAAGTAAGCAACGAACTAGGAGCTACTATTACAAATACACATAAAGTAGAAAAGAAAGACTTAGAAATAACAAAAACATGGAAAGATAACAATAATAAATTAAATAAAAGACCAGATTCTATTAATGTAAATATATTTGCGAATGGTACTTTATTCAAACAAATTACTTTAACAAAAGATATGAACTGGACATATATATTAGATAACTTAGATAAGTTTAAAGATGGCAAAGAAATTAATTATACTATTGAAGAATTACAAGTAAAAGGATATACAACTAATTATAACGGATATAATATTACAAACACATTAATAGAAGTACCAGTAAGTAAAACAAAAATAGAGATAATACCTCCAAAAACTGGTATTGATAGTGATGATGAGATTAATCTATTAGAATATCTACTAATAACTTTCTTAGCAATAGGAACAGTAGTAGTACCAATAAGATTAATAAAGTATAATTAAAACTTGAACTTGAAATTACTCAAGTATACGATAGTTAGAAAGTTTTATATAGTTACTTAAAGTAATAAATT
>CAZBFY010000119.1:0-2674 GCA_964491445.1 uncultured Mycoplasma sp. | reverse complement strand
TTTTTTTATAGAAAAAGACTGTTAGAAATTAATTACTTAATTTCGTAACAGCCCCCTTTCTTACCAATAAACTCCCGTATTAGGAAAATTAACAAAATTTCTAGGATTAACAGTACCACTAGAACTATAACCACTACCAGACATCATTTGAAAATGTAAATGCGGTCCAGTAGAATCACCAGTAGAACCAACTTCTCCTACCTTTTGACCTCTTTCAACAATAGAACCAACACTAACACAATAAGAATTCAAATGAGCATATAAAGATGTATACTGCTTACCACCAACATTATGAACTATCATAACAGAAGTACCAAATCCCCATAAACTACCAACATGAATAACCTTACCAGTAGCAGAAGCCATAACAGTAACACCATAACCAGCAGAAATATCCATGCCACTATGGAACCTATAATCACCCCAAATAGGATGCCAACGATAACCATACTCACTCATACCATCATTCATAATAACACCAGTAGGAGTAGGCACTATAAACCCATTAGCACTCGGAGCATTATTAGAACAACTATTAACATCTTGAGTATCATTACAACCCTGACTCTTAAAAAACTTAATTTGTTTCTCAATAATAGCAATTTCCTCATCAACACTCAAAACATCTTCCATAAGATCTCTTTTTTGATCCCCAAGATTACTAATCTCTTTCTGCATCTGTACATTAAGATCATCAAGCTTCTTCTCCTCAGCATTAAGCTCCTTAATCTTCTTCTTATTCTCAGAAATAAGCTTATCCATCTCATCAACTAACTTATCATTAGCATCCGTAAGCTGTTCTGCAACAGAAAACCTATATATAAAATCTTCAAAACTATCAGCACCAAATATAAACTTAAGATAAAAATTATCATTATCAGAAACTTGATAAAAAGCAACCAAATCTTTAATCTCTTCTTCCTTTTGAACTATCTTAACATCAAGAGCATTTATCTCTTTCTGAGTACTTTCCTGATCCTTTCTAGCTTGAACTATTTGCCTTGTAATTTCATTAATCTTATCATTAGTATCATCTATTTTCTTATCAATCGCAGCACTACTAGCTTCTCTTTCAGCTTTTTCCTTTTCTAACTTAGCTATCTCATTCCTATAATCTTGTATACTCTTAGCACTAACATCAAAAGGAACTAAAACAAAAGCACATAAAACAACCCCTAAAAACAAAAACCTCTTCATTATACCTTAATATACCTCCTTACAGCTCTAGCACTACCTATCATACCTACTATCATACCAATACAAAGAATAATAAATGAAGTATTAATAACAAACGGATTCGGACTAACAAGTTTTATAACCGGAGAAAATAATACTCCATCAAAATAATCATATAAAGCAGTATAACCAAATACCACTACAAGTATAGGTATAATAGAACCAATCATCCCAAGAATAATACCCTCAATTACAAAAGGAAGTTTAATTCTACTATTAGAAGCCCCAACAAGTCTCATAATACCAATTTCCCTTTTCCTAGAAAAAATAGTAAGCTTAATAGTATTAATAATCAAAAACACAGTAACAATTATAAGAGCAAGAGCAGCACAATAAGTAACCTTTTCAATAGCATCAAACACACCAACTAATTTCTCAACAAGACCTTCTCCATACTGAACAGAACTAACACCAGAAGTTTTCTCTATCTCTTTAGCAGTCTCACCTATTTTCTTAACCTCACGAACTTTAATAGTATACGTATCCTTAAGAGGATTACTAGCATCATCCCACTCAGAAAGAACAGAACTAAAAGTCTTATTCTCACTAGCCATCTCATCTTTTACCTTAGACTTTGACTTATACGTAAAAGTCTCAACATTAAGATTCTTCTTAAGAGAAACCTCAAAATCATCACGAACACTATCTTTAACATCAGAATCAAGAAAAGCAACAATAGTAACATCTTTTTCTATTTCATTAGTAAAATTCTTAACATTCTCTGATAACAAAAGAGCACCCGCAATTATAATAAGAGTAATTGTAATACAAGTAATCGAAGCAAGTGATAAACTAAAATTTCTAACAACACTCTTAAAAGCATCCCTTAAACTTCTAAAAAACGTCCTACAACTTTTCATCTACAAAACTTCCCTTCTTATAATCTTTTTCAAGCCTACCATCCTTAAGAACAATAACTCTCTTCTGCATTCTCTTAACATTATCAATATCATGAGTAACCATAAGTATAGTAGTACCATACTCCTTATTAATCTTATCAAGAATATCCATAATTTCCATACTAATAGTAGGATCCAAATTACCAGTAGGTTCATCACAAATAAGAAGCTTAGGACGATTAACAACAGCACGAGCAATAGCAACCCTTTGTTGTTCACCACCAGATAACTTATCAGGATACTCCTTAGCTTTATGCTTAAGACCAACCTTTCCTAAAACATCAATAACTCTCTTTCTAATAACCTTACTATCAGTACCCGTAACCTCAAGAGCAAAAGCAACATTCTCATAAACAGTAAGTTTAGGAAGAAGCTTATAATCTTGAAAAACAACCCCAATTAAACGACGAAGTTTATAAACCCTAGAATTACGAAGCTTACCAACATTAACACCACCAAGAATAATCTCACCACGCGAAGGCTTCTCCTCACGATAAAGCATCTTAATAAGAGTACTCTTACCAGAACCAGATCCCCCA
>CAZBFY010000118.1:0-2678 GCA_964491445.1 uncultured Mycoplasma sp. | reverse complement strand
TGAAGATGAAGTAATAGGGTTATATGATAAAGAGTTACATGAAGAAAAGCTTAGACTAAGTGAAATAGCAGAAGCTAAACAGTCTGGAATTAAAGATGGTATAAACATAGGAAAAGAAGCTGGAATAAAAGTTGGAAGAGCAGAAGAAAAACTAGAAACAGCAAAAAAGATGTTAAAAAAGAATATAGATATTGAAACTATATCAGAATGTACAGGACTTTCAAAAGAAGAAATAGAAAGCCTAAAGTAGCTACTTTAAATAGTAGTTTTCAAATACATAATTTAGTGAAGTAGGAAATGATTCATTCGCGATAACAATATCAATTATCATAAAAAATAGAACTTAGATAAAAATAAGTTCTTTTTTCATACAATATTGGTAATTTTTACCAGTTAAGTAATATTACTTGAAAAAAGTATCAAAAAAAGTACAATTATTATGGAGGTAAAAATAATGGAAAAAGAAAAACTATTACAAGACCTAGAATATGAATTTATATGCAGCTTCATAAAACTTAGAAAAGATAACAATTTATCCCAACAAAAACTAGCAGACATGTCCGGAGTAATTAGAGAAAAAATAGCAAAAATAGAAACACATCTTAATTCACCTCAACTAAGATCACTTATAAAAATACTAGAACCTCTTGGTTATACAATAAAAATCATGCCCATAGATAAGGAAAAATAATATGTCTTATATAAAAAGCGGTATAGTAACCAGAATAGATATAGTTAAAAAAAATAAAGAAAGTTTAGACTACATAAATAAGTTATTTGACTTAAATCTTTTCAACAAAGTAAATAATCATTATCTATTAAAAGAAGATATATTACAAAAAAATCTATATAGTTATAAAAATGAATACATGTCCTTTTCGTTAAAAGAAAATGATAGCTTAAATAATTGCGAAGCATATACTTTAGAAACAGATATTAACACTTTACTGACAAAAAAAATACATTTACAAGACTTCAATAAAAAATACTATTTCGAAGACTTTGAAGATTTCATTTTTGAAGTAGATTATTGCAATTATCTAAACAATAAAATTAATATAAATCTATTACTAATACCAATTTTTTGGGATATAAACAAAGCTATTTCAGAAGACTTTACCCTGATAACAGTAACTGTAAATAACTTGACACGAAAAGCTATGAAAAATGTATTAAAAGGTGCTAGTTGGTTTACAATAATATAAAAATTTCTTTTATTATGATAAAATAAATAAGTAAGAGGTGTGTTAAATGAAAAGAGCATTAGTATTATCAGGAGGAGGCTCAAAAGGTTCCTACCAAGTTGGAGTATATAAAGCATTAAGAAAATTAAGAATAAAAATAGATATAATAACAGGAACATCAATAGGGTCAATAAACGGTGCTCTTTTTACTGCCGGAGACTACATAAAAGCAAAAAGATTATGGCTCACTATATCAACAGAAAACTTATTTGAACAAAAATTTGATACTCCAAAAGATTTACAAAACGTTGCAAGTGAAATAATAAAAAATAAAGGATTAAAGTTCAATAAAGCAGAAGAATTTTTAAAAAAAATAATAGATGAAAAAAGAATAAGAAAATCAAAAATAGATTATGGTTTAGTTACTGTTAATTTAAAAAGTATGGTGCCAAAAATGCTTAGAAAAGAACAAATTCCAAATGGAAAACTCTTATCCTATATAATAGCATCTTCAACATGTTTTCCTGCTATTGAAATGAAAGAAATAGATGGAGAATACTATATAGATGGAGGATACTACGATAATTTACCCATTAATCTTGCAATAGAGATGGGAGCAGACGAAATAATAGCAGTAGACCTAAAAGCCATAGGAATAAAACAAAAAGTAAAAGATAAAAACATAAAAATAGATTACATCAGAAGTAATAACAAACGTAGATTTACACTAGACTTTAATACAGAAGTTGCTCATAGAAACATAAGACTAGGGTATAATGATACCATGAAATACTATAGCAAATTAGACGGAAACAACTACACATTTAAAAAAGGTCATCTTGATAAAAACTATAATAATATAAGTGATTATTACATAAAACTAATAAAAAAAATACTACTATCAGACAATAAAAAAATAAAATTAACAGATATACTATCTAACAAAAGATACCAAAATATGTTTCTAAACATAAAACAAGGTAAAAAAATAGATAATGAAATAAATAGTTCACTAGAATACCTAGCATCACTCTTTGAAATAGATAATGACAAAATATATAACATAGAAAAATTCAACAGATTACTAATCAAAGAAGCAAAATCATTAAACTATATAAAACTAGATAAAAAACTAAAAGGTAAAATGCTAATAGGATATATTTATAACACTTATATGACCTCAGAAGACAAAGAAAGAGTATATAAAAGACTATTTAACATAGCACTTGTTTTTCAAAAAGACTTTCTAGCAGCACTTTATTTAATATCAATATCTAGTAGGTATCCAATAACATTAAAAAGTGATAGATTTTTTGATGAGATATTAAGTACGATAAAGAAATAATTGTAAACTTATGTCTAATTTTAAGCTATTACTTGTAAATAAAAGAAAAATATTATATTCTAAATATGGGAGTGTGATACGCTATGATATATCCATCAATAGATAAGCTACTTTTACACGTAGATTCTAAATACCGTTTAGTACACATA
>CAZBFY010000117.1:0-2782 GCA_964491445.1 uncultured Mycoplasma sp. | reverse complement strand
AATGAAAGAAAGTGTAACATATAAATATTACATAAAAGAAACAGGAGGAAGTTATCCAACAAGCCTAGATGCAACAAATACAACAGGAACATATACATTTACAGGAAAAAATAATTCAAAAACATATGATGTAAAAGTAGAAGTAGATGGAGATAAAGCAAATAATATAGGAACAGGAGAATTAAAGAGTATAGGACTAGAAGAGATAGGAGTAGCACAAGGAGTAATAAGTATAACAAATCTAAGATGGAATGCAACAACACATAAAGCAAGTGTAACAGTAACAAATACAAAAGCAGATCAATATAGTATGCAATATGCAATAACAACAGGAAGTACAACAACAGATTTCCAAGAAATAGCTAATAATGGAGTAATAACAGGATTAGAATTAAACCAAACAGTAATAGTAAGATTATGGGATGGAATAAATTTTGGAACAGGTACAGCAACACTTACAATAGATGATACAACAGTACCAAATGAAGCAAGTATATCATTAAGTACAGAAACAGTACAAGATACAAGTATAACAGCAACAGTAAGCTTAAGTGATAGCCAAAGTGGAGTAGACTTAAGTAAATGTAGATGGGCATATAATACAAGTTCATCAAAAACAATAGCAGAGTCATCATATAGTAGTAGTAATACAATAAGTACACAAACAAATGCACAAATAACATTAAATAGTAGTACAGTAGGAACATATTATTTACACATATTAACAGTAGATAAAGCAGGAAATAAAACACAGACAGTATCAAATCCAGTAACAGTAAAGGCAAAAGAAAAGAAAGCAAATGCACCGGTATTAGGAGGATTAACACCAATAACATATAATGCAAGTGGAAATCCACAAACAGTATCAAACCCAAGTAGTACTCAATGGTATAATTATGATACAACAAGTAAACAATGGGCAAATGCACAATCATCAGATGGAAGTTTTTGGGTATGGATACCAAGATATGAGTATAAAATAGATAGTACAAATAAAACAATAGATGTAAAATTCATAGAAGGAACAAGTACAGAAGTAACAACAGGATATAAAATCCACCCAGCATTCCAAAAAGGAACAAGCAATAACTATAAAAATGGAGAATGGAAAGAAGAATTATCAGGAATATGGGTAGCAAAATATGAAATGAGTGGAGAGAGTTCAACAAATGGAACAACATGGACAGCAAATAGCCCAAATAATACAGAAATAACAGCTTCAAATAAAACAACACAAAGAACAGTAAGTAAGCCAGGTGTAACGCCATGGAACAGTATACAATGGGGAAATATGTATGCAAATGCACAAATATATGATACAAACATAGGATTAACAGGAATAGATAGCCATTTAATGAAAAATAGTGAATGGGGAGCAGTAGCATATTTAACCCATAGTAAATACGGAAGAAATGGAACAGAAGTAACAAT
Source organism: uncultured Mycoplasma sp. (assembly GCA_964491445.1). Lineage (GTDB taxonomy): Bacteria > Bacillota_I > Bacilli_A > RF39 > UBA660 > UMGS1449. Next base: position 1,351 of record CAZBFY010000117.1, on the reverse strand, counting down.
AAATGGAACAGCAACAACAGGAGGAAGTTCAGGAGCAACAGCAACAAGTAATCAAGCCCAAAGTAGTACAGGAAATGCATATGGAATATATGACTTAAATGGAGGAATGTGGGAATATGTAGCAGGATACATCTCGAATGGAAATAGTAGTTTATCAACATATGGAAAATCAACAACAACATCAACATATCCAAATAAATTCAAAACAACAGCAGATACAACATATTATCAAACAGGAAGTACAGAATATTTAACAGTATACCCATACAACTCATCAAGTGATAGTAATGCAAATAATTATACAGTATATAAAAATGCAGGATATGGATATGGAGATGCAATATTAGAGACATCAACAAGTGGAAGTGGGTACGACAGCTGGAACAGCGACATCTCAATCTTCCCGACCGCTAGTGTTCCGTTCTTTAAACGTGGTGGCAACTACGGCGCTGGGAGCGGTGGCGCGGGTGTGTTCGCTTTCTACTACAGTGATGGCTACTACGACATCGTCAACGGCTTCCGTGTGGTTTTGGCCGGTCAGTAGCACTTAAAATTCCTTGATTATTGTCCCCTTTAATCAGCGATAAACAATTTAAAGAGGAGCATAGCTCCTCTTATACTTCTTCAATAAAGATCTCATCTTTAATAGCAACAACAGAATAACACTTAAGATTAGGAATAAGCTTAATATCAGCAGAATTTCTGTAGATATTTAATTGTTCTTTAGCTTTATCTTGTTTCTGTTTTAGTAAAGAATTATTTTTTTCATAATCTTCTTTTTTAATATATTTAAATTCAAGTAAAACTCCAAACCTTTCATTTGCTTTTTTTTCAGGGGTTAGTAAAATATCTATATATTTACCATCAACTTCAAGTTCTGACTTAACAATAACAGCATTAAGAGTGTTACAAATAGTATAAAATATAATTTTAATATATTTTTCATCAAATTTTATAAAATCTCTGTTTGATAAACCTTTTAGTAATTGCCCTAAAATATTTATTACAGTATCAATTTTTCCATCAAACAAGATTTCTTTGGACATTTTTAATATTTCAAATTTTTCAGAAAAATCTGCTTTTCTTTTAATATATTCTAAAAAGTAATTACTGTAAATCTTTTTTATAATATCATTTGGTATACCAAACTTTAAAGAGTCTAGTTCATTATCTTTTATTGTTAAATATCCTAAATAATAAAGTAAAGATATAAGCTCTTGTTCTCCAAAACCTATTTCAGGATTAAACTTTTCTGTAAGTTCAGCTTCAACATATTCTCCAGCTAGTATTTGTTCAAGGATTTCAATATTATTCATTTCATCACATAAATCCATCATAGATTCAATTTTAC
>CAZBFY010000116.1:0-2793 GCA_964491445.1 uncultured Mycoplasma sp. | reverse complement strand
ACCTGCAACCCCTTGGTCCCAAACCAAGTGCTCTGCCAAGTTGAGCCACTTCCCGTTATGGCGTCCTGGAAGGGATTCGAACCCCTGACCGATGGCTTAGAAGGCCATTGCTCTATCCTGCTGAGCTACCAGGACGCATAAGCATTTAAAAACAATGCTCCTTAATTATACAATATATATACTTAATTTTCAAGTACTTTTTTAAAACTTTTTTCACCCCTTACCAAAATTTCAACAACATCAACATCATAATTACTAAAAATTGACTCAAAAACTAAATTTCTTTCATCACTACTAAGATCCTTATTAACATCCACAACAACCTCATTACTTAAAACCTCATAATCAAGAACACTTACACCCTCAAGTAAACTAATCAAACTACTATTCTTATTCATCTTATTAAACTCATCAAATATAATCTCTATCTTCTCTCTATTATCATTAACATATTTAGTAACAGGAACTTCATAATAATCATTATTATCACAAGTATAATACATCATAAAAACCTTTGAAATATCTTTAGAATCACTAATAACATATTCCTTATTTATACCAATATCCTTAGTCAAAACAGTAGGAAGCAAAGTCTTAGTATGAGGAACATATCTTAACATCTGTCCATTTACATATATCTCTATCCCTAAAATATTCTCATTTGTTATAGTATACACTATAGCCTCTATCATCTTCTCAGACTGTTCTTCATTAATATCAATAAGTTCTTTAGAAAAATACACCTTAACAAGACTATCCTCAACAACAACATCAAGAACCCTAGTATTAATAGGTAAAATAGGTTTAAAATAACTAGGTAACAAAGCATTCTTATCATTCTCTAAAGTCATAGCCTCTAACTTAGCTTTAATTTTATCCTCTAAAGACAAAACCTTACTAACATAAATACTAGTCTTAGATATAAAATTATCATTATTCAAAGTATAAATAATCTCCTCACCAGCTTCACTATTAGAACTTTCTTTATAATCATTATTAACAAGTTTAAAACTATATAAAGTAAACACTATAAAAAACACTATAGTAGTAAAAAAAATTCTATTAATTGCTTTCTTCTTTAACATATAATCCCCTTTACTAAAACATATGAAAAGACATGCTACTTTATAACATGTCTAAAGAGTTATTTCATTTAATTTAAGAAGTTCTACTACTGCAGAAGCTCTACCTTTAACCCCTAGTTTCTGCATAACATTAGATACATGATTTCTAACAGTCTTTTCACTTATCCCAAGTTCTACTGCAATATCTTTTGTAGTTTTATTAGCAACTAGTAATAAAAAAACTTCCTTTTCTCTTTTAGTAAGAATTGATTTTTCTCTCATTTTTTCCTCACTTTCTAGGTCTTGGGTGGTTTATATTTCATATTATTTTATGTATATAAAAAAAGTAGTGTGAGGGAAAAAGCCTATTTTATGAGAATTTTATAGAAATACTCATAGAATCATCAAAACTACTCTGTATTGTTCGCATTATTTTATTTGCAAGCTTTACATCATGCTTAGTACTATCAATAACTACTTCAATTTTAGAATCCTCTTGTTTAACATAAGCATCAAGCTCATACTCATCTTTTATTTTCTTTACAATTTGTTCCTCAGAAGCCTTTAAATCATTAATTTCTTTCATCTGTTCATATGCTTTATTCTTCTCAGAACTTGTTTTACTATCATCATTTAAAACTTCCTCTAAAGTACTTAAAATTTCAGATCTTTCAGTATCAAGCTCTATCTTTAAAGTCTCCACATAACTTGTATTTTGACTACTAACTTCAGAAGTTTCTTTCTTAGTATCAGCATTAGAATCATCACTACTTGCTACTACTTTCTCTTCCTTAAATATTTCATTTGGCATAGTAATATAATATACACTTAATACTAATATCAAACTAAATAACGTTAAAAACCATAATCCTTGTTTATTTACCATAATGCTCTCCTCCTAATAAAGAATATGATAAAATTTTTATTTTATACAAAAAAAAGAGCCTAAGCTCTAGAAACATATTTTCCATCTTTAGTAGATACAATAACAGATTCACCCTCATTAATAAATAAAGGTACTTTAATTTCATATCCAGTCTCTAAAGTAGCATCCTTTTGAGCACTAGAAGTAGTATTTCCCTTTACTCCAGGTTCTGTTTGTACTACCTTAAGTTCAATCTTATCAGGAAGTGAAAGACCAAGCACTTCACCCTCATAAAATGTTATATCTAAATCTTGATTTTCTTTTAGATACTTAACATCATCCCCAATAACACTTTTAGCAAGTTCAACCTGTGAATAATCTTGCATATTCATAAAAGTATAAAGTTCTCCACTCTCATAAAGAAATTGCATAGGTTTTCTCTCAATTCTAGCAGTTTCACACTTAACACCAGAATTAAACGTATACTCTATAGTAGAACCTGTTCTTAAATTCTTAAGTTTAGTTCTTACAAAAGCTGCACCCTTACCAGGTTTAACATGTTGAAACTCTATTATTGTATAAATATTACCCTCAACTTTAATAGTCATTCCATTTTTAAAATCATTAACATTTATCATAACATCACCTACTTATTATTTTTCTTCTTTAAAATTTGTATGTTTTTTACATTTAGGACAGTATTTATTAAGTTCTAAACGTTCTGGAGTATTCTTTACATTTTTGTCAGTACGGTAACTATATCCCTTACAAACTGTACATGTAAGTGTTTTAAATTGTCTATTTCCTAACTTTGCCATTTATATCCCTCCTCATTTCCATAAGTATTATATCAAACTTTTTATA
>CAZBFY010000115.1:0-2827 GCA_964491445.1 uncultured Mycoplasma sp. | reverse complement strand
TAGGTAATTCAACACCAAATAATGTAACTTTATATGGTGTATGTAAACCAAAAACATATACAATAACTTACAACTTAAACGGAGGAACAAACCCAAGTGATGCAACAACAAGTTATAATGTAGAGACAGCAACAATAACGCTTCCAACACCAACAAGAACAGGATATACATTTGATGGTTGGTATGAGAATTCAAGCTTTACAGGAAGTAAAGTAACACAAATAGCAAAAGGAACAACAGGAAATAAGACTTATTATGCAAAATGGAAAGCTAATGAATATACAATTATTTATAATGCAAATGGTGGAACAGGTACTATGACTAGTGATACTGTAGAGTTTAATGGAAGTGCTACAATAAAAGCAAATACTTATACAAGACAAGGATATACATTTGCAGGCTGGACTACTAATAGTGATGGAACAGATGATGGACATGGTTGGTCAAATTGGTCTGGTACATGGAAATATGTAAATGGACAATATGGAATAGCAGATAATAAACTAACTTTATATGCAAGATGGACTATTAAGTCAAAAAGTATAACAACACAAATAACCTATGATACATCAACTTATCCAGGTCCAAGTAGTACTTATTCAAGTTCAACATATCAAACACTTAGTAAAAGTAGTTCAACATTAAAATATGGAACGAGTGAAACAATAACAGCTTCTCCTGCATATCCAGATGATAGATACACAGGAAGTGTTTCATGTACAAATGGAATAACAGCAACATTAACTGAGGGAAGTGGAACAACATCAAGAACAGATTCAATTAAAATAACAAATAATTCAGATACAACAACAGATAGCGTATGTACAATAAAATACACACCAAAGTGGAAAGGAATAGCAGCAGGTTCTTATACAAAAGGTTCAAATTTCTCTTCTTCCGATTATGCAAATAACTCAAGTGACTGGACGGTAGTAAGTGATAATGGAGATAATGTAGGTCTTGCTTATAATGATGTCTTCACTGATGGTTATGGAGACTATAGTGAAGCCTCAACCTTCTTATCTACTGCTTTTAGTGGAAAAGCAGTTATTGATAATGATATAGCAAACGGAGGAATAAAAAAACAAACAAATGGTTACGTAACAACAGATAGTGGCATTTACACTGGTCTTACAGGAAATGGATATAATTTTTGGGTAGGAGACGATAAGATTTATAATGCAGCAAATAGAACGTACTATGATAATACTAGTTATACCAAGTATCTACTTGGGTCATCTAATACAAGAGGTTCAAGTGGTTCTGTTTCATCTACATCTGTTGCAACATCAGTAACAGGAAATGTTACAGTATCTGCTGGTATTCAAACAGTTTCAAGTAATAGTTCAAACTTTTCTATTGAAAATGGAAGAATAGTCTTTAAAAAAGGTAAAAAAGATTGTAGTACAGAAACAACAACTAATTATTTAGCAAAAAGAATGACACGTTTTATTTTAGGAACTAATTGTTCACCAAGTTCTAATTCGCTTTGTTATAGAATTTACTTTTATACTTATGATGATGGAAGCTATAGTTTATTAAGTTTCGATAGTATTGATAATCCAACTGATACAGATCATGTTGCAACAGCACATACTTATATATGTGGTGGTGAAAACCATGGAAAAAGAGTTGTGTATAGTTATAACTCATCAACATCCTTTAAGTACGGAAGTCAAGCAAGTGGTACAGGGTGGGGTAGTGATTCTTCTTGGTCAAGAGATAACGCTGTAAATTATGTATATAAAAATTCAGATAATGAATATTGGTATGGAAGATATGCGGGTTATGCTCAAACATGTGGAGACTCAGCAGATAATGCAACAAATTGTAAAGATACTACAATTTCTGGTTACAGTAGAAAAATAAGATATTATAAATTTAATAATTATAGCGATAGTGGTTATTGTTATAAGAGGAAAAAGTGTGTAGTATCTGACTTATCATATCCATTGTATTACAGACCATATATAGTAGTGAGGGAAAGATAATGAAAAAAAAGAAAACTTTAATTTTGTTAATAATTACAATAGTTATAATTTGTTTTATTATAATAATATCAATATCATCATCAAAAGAAGAAAAATATCAAAAAAGAATCGTAAAAACATGTGAAAATTTAACTAAAGATATAAAAGATAAAAAAGATTTTTTGTTATTTATTCAACCAAGTGATAGCTCAAATGATTCCTTAGATACAATAGATAGAATAAAAGAAAATTATCCAAAAACTTTAATATATCAAATTAATTATAATGATATAAAAGATAACTGTATAAAGAAAATATTAGAAAAAAGTAGCTTATATGAAGATATACAAAATAATCCAGTTCCCACATCTATTGTATATAAATCTGGGGAATATGTAGCTCAAATAGCAGGGCTTGATGAATATCGAGAAACAGAAAAATTCTTTGAAAAAAACAAAATAATAGAAATAAAAGAGATAAAAGAAAGTATTACTTATAATGAGTATAAAGAAAAACAAAAACAAGAAGATTACTTATTATTAGTAATGTCTGATGAAAAAATGAGAGATGATTTAGATAAACTTTTAAAAGAAAACTTTAGTAATTATTCATATAATATTATTAATATGTATAGTGATGAAGGTAAGAAAATAAAAGAAGACATTGAAAGTAATAATGACATAATAAAAGAGTATCCACGAATGTTCTATTTTAAAAATAAAAAATTGATATTATCAGAAGATGCTTTTGATGACTTTACAATTAAAGAATATAAAGAAAAACTGAATAAAACCAAATGAAATTCAGGACAAAATAATGAAAAGATTTAAAAATACTTAATGAAGCCAATAACTATA
>CAZBFY010000114.1:0-2832 GCA_964491445.1 uncultured Mycoplasma sp. | reverse complement strand
AAGGAAAAGCCATATTTGATAATGCTTCATACTACTTAGTTATGGGACTTAAAAAACAAGCAGTCGAAGACTTATCTTTACTTATAGACTTAAATGATAATGAAAGAGAAAGTATAAAACGTTATTCTCAAGGAGAAGCATTATTCGTATGTGGATCTCGTAGAATGCGTATTAGAGTAATAGTTACTCCAGAAGAACTTGATTCATTTGGTAGTGGTGGAGGACTATAATATATAAGGAGGCATAAAAAATGAAACTAAAATTTAAAGCTACATCCCAAGATTGGTTAATCTTTGGACTATTTGCTCTTTTGCTTTTAATAGTAGTATCAATATTAGTAAACAACATTCATTCTTTTGCTAATTATGGTACATTCGCGGGACTTAATCCTTTTACTGCAATATTTCATAATTTTGCAGCAGTTCTTGTTTTTTATGTCTTCGCAATGATTTTCTTATTTGCAACAGTAAAAAACTACTTTTTCGATCAAGAAAAAGGACTTGGTTTCGTATCAGGTGCTAAAGATGAAAAAGGATTTTCTAGATGGTGTACAGACAAAGAAATGAAAAAAACCTTATCAGAACTTAATGTCAAAGATGAGCACTATGATAAAGCAGGATTTCCTATTATAAGTAATAGTCAAAAATTATGGGTAGATAATGGTGAAAGTCATAACCTAGTAATTGGTTCTACTGGTACAGGTAAAACTCAGTGTATAATTCATCCCCTTGTTAAAATTCTAGCAAAAAAAGGTGAATCAATGATAGTAACCGATCCTAAAGGTGAAATATATAGAGAAAGTGCAGGATTACTAAAAAAAGAAGGTTATCAAATACTTGTACTAAACTTTCGTGAACCTCAAAAAGGTAATTGCTGGAATCCTCTTAACTTACCTTATAGACTTTACAAAGAGGGAAATACAGATAAAGCAATGGAAATTCTAGACGATTTAGCAACTAATATTTTATACGATGAAAGTAGTTCAAAACAAGATCCATTCTGGGAAAAAACATCAGCAGACTATTTTGCTGGTCTTGCTCTAGGGCTTTTTGAAGATGGTAAAGAAGAAGAAATAAACATAAATAGTATTAATTTAATGGTAAACGTCGGAGAAGAAAAACTAGGACCAAGAAGTACTTACATAAAAGAATACTTTAACGGAAAAGATCCATCAGGAGCTGCTTATACTTGTGCATCAGGAACAATTAATGCTCCAGATGACACTAAAAACAGTATTTTGTCAACGTTTAGACAAAAAATTCGTTTATTCGCATCGCGTGAAAACTTATCTGAAATGTTATCTCAAAGTGACTTTAGTATAGACACTATAGGAAAACAAAAAACAGCAGTATTTATGATAATTCACGATGAAAAGAAAACATACCATGCTCTAGCAACAATATTTATCAAACAATGTTATGAATCTTTAATCGATGTTGCACAACACACTAGTAACGGTAAGCTTCCAGTAAGAACAAACTTTATATTAGATGAGTTTCAAAATATGCCTCCAATAAAAGATATAACTACCATGGTAGCAGCTGCCCGTTCTCGTGATATTAGACTTACTATGATTATACAAAACTTTGCAGGTTTAGAAGCAACGTACAATAAAGAAGTAGCACAGACTATTCGTAGTAATTGTAATAATTTGCTATATCTACTCACTACAGAACTTGCAGCATTAAAAGAAATAAGTGAACTTTGTGGAGATAAAATGGTAAAAGTAGGTAAAGGAGATAAAGAAAGAGAAGAAGCTCGTCCCCTTGCAACAGTAGCAGATCTTCAAAAATTAAAATTATTTGATGCTATTGTAATAAGAACAAGACTTAACCCCTATAAAACAAGACTTAAACCGAATTTTGAAATTGACTGGGGTATAGAAAAAATAGATGCAGATGCCTTTATAGAAAGACAAAAACAGCCAGTAAAAGTATTTGACATAAAAGAATTTATTAAAAAGAAAAAAGCAGAAAACTTTAATAATATGTTAGAAAATGCAGGGAATAGCATGGGTAACAACGCTCCAGTATTTAATGGACCAAATCCATTTGAATCCTTAAAAAAGAATGCAACACCAGATATAAATACACCACCTATAATGCCTCAAATGGGTAATGATGGTTTAAATATTGATGACTTAGTTAAGAAAATAGATGCTAAGATAGCAGAACTAGAAAAAGAAGAAGCAGAGAAAGAAAAAATAATAAAAGAACAACAAGAAAAGAAAAAAACTCCAGAAGAACAAACTATTTTAGCACAACAAGATATAGAAATAGAAACCAAAAAAGAAGAGGAAAAACCCAAGATAAATGAAATAGTAAGTGAAATAGCACCAACAATGTTTACAGGTTTTATGAATAAAATAGAAGACACTATAGAAAATAAAGAAAACATAACTATTCATAATACAGAAGCCCCAGAAATTAATAGTATTCCTCATAAAACCAACATAACAGCTATGCAAAAGGGTGAAAAAGTAAAAGATTCTGAAGTTTCTAAATTTGCGATAACTGATGATCAATTCTTTGATGACTTCTTTGATGAATAAAAATTTTAAATACTTAAACCTTTGAAATCCTTATATTTCAAGGGTTTTAATATGTGGAAATCATTGTGAGATAGTGGGAAAAACATTGGTAATACTCAAGTGATACCCAAAACATTTATTTTAGAAATTGATTCTCTATGTTTTAGTGGTATTCTTATTTTAGTCAAAACTTCATTTTCTAGTGTAGAACTTTTTATTTTGAAAAGATTAATAAAAAGTTTTTTTAACAAATTACAATTTTTTTAAGGTATTTTCTGTTTTCTTGCTAATTATATATATGA
>CAZBFY010000113.1:0-2849 GCA_964491445.1 uncultured Mycoplasma sp. | reverse complement strand
AATACTCAACAAAGCCTTATAGTTATTGGCTTCATTAAGTATTTTTAAATCTTTTTATTATTTTGTCCTGACTTTTTATAACGAATTTATATAAATTTTAGCAGAAAAATAGGGCTCCACCATTAGATAGTGCCCTTGCAAAAACGATTTAACTTTTTTTTCTTGCATAAATACAATATCACAAAATATATATTTATTTCAAACTATTTATCAATAATTTTTCCAATTATATTTTTGAAATATGAATATATTGATTTTAATAGTTCATTATTATTATTATAGTACTCATGTAAAATTATTCTATAAAAAATAATTTATTTATTTCTTTGCTTACGTTTTCTTTTATACCATTACTTGTTACTATTCCATTAAACATATAAAGTGTATATGTAATTTGTCTAATTTTTTAATTACTAAGTTTGTTATTTCTTATTACTTTTCCTATATTACATTCTTTTAAATATTGTACAATTTTATATGATGCTGGATAAACATTGTCTTTCTTATTTAATTTGCTTAATATACATGTATTATGTGCAACAGTATTTCTTAATTTTACAATTTTTCTAATATATATATCCATTTTCATCATTGACCTTACGTTTATATTGCTATTTTTTTATTCATGATACTTCACCTTTAGATATAGATGTTATAATATATTGTTTTTTATTTAAAAAGCAGGTATAGAACTATCAGATTTCTATACCTTGTTTCATTATTTATTTTTTGTTTTAATAACTTTTAGTCCTCCCATATATGGTCTTAGAACTTCTGGGATGTTTATGCTGCCATCTTCATTATAATTATTTTCTAGGAATGCTATTAGTGCTCTGGTGGATGCTAGTACTGTATTATTTAGAGTATGTGGGTAATAGTTTCCTTTTTCTCCTTTTATTCTGATACCTAGTCTTCTTGCTTGAGCATCTCCAAGGGTTGAACAACTTCCGACTTCAAAGTATTTCTTTTGTCTTGGACTCCAAGCTTCTACATCACATGATTTTACTTTTAAATCAGCAAGATCTCCTGAACAACATTCTAGGGTTCTTACTGGGATATTTAAATTTCTAAATATTTCAACTGTATAGCTCCACATTTTGTTATACCAGTCCATACTATCTTCTTTGTTACATATAACAACCATTTCTTGTTTTTCAAATTGGTGTACTCTATAAATACCACGTTCTTCTATTCCATGAGCTCCAACTTCTTTTCTAAAACATGGTGAATAAGAGGTCATAGTAATAGGAAGAGTGTCTTGTTTTATCATTTGATTTTTAAATTTTCCTATCATTGAGTGTTCACTTGTTCCAATTAAATATAAGTCTTCTCCTTCGATTTTGTACATCATAGCATCCATTTCTGCAAATGACATAACGCCATTTACTACATCACTTCTTATCATAAATGGTGGTATGCAGTAAATAAATCCTTTTTCTATCATATAATCTCTTGCGTATGAAAGCATAGCACTACTAAGTCTTGCGGCATCTCCCATTAGATAGTAAAAACCATTGCCACTTGTTCTACCACTTGAATCTTTATCAAGTCCATTAATTTTAGTAAGAATGTCTGCATGATAAGGTATTTCATATGATGGAACTTTTGGTTCTCCGAATTTTTCTATTTCTACATTGAAGTTATCATCTTTTCCAATAGGAACGCTTTCATCTATTATATTAGGAATTTTCATCATTATTTCTTTTATTTTAGTGTTAATCTCTTCTTCTTTTTGGGCCATTTCACTAAGTTTAGAGTTAATTTCTTGTACTTCTTCTTTTATTTTATTTGCTTCTTCTTGTTTTTTATCACGCATTAAGCTTCCTATTAAACTACTTTTTTCGTTTCTTTCTTTACGTAGATTATCTCCTTCAAGTTTTAGTTTTCTTGTTGTTTCATCTAGAGTGTATACTTCTTCTACTAGAGGTAATTTTTCTTCTTGAAATTTCTTTTTTATATTCTCTTTTACTAGTTCTTTGTTTTCTCTTATTAATTTTATATCTATCATATTATTTCTCCTTATATTTTATTTATTTTTTGTAATTCAAATCTGTATTTTTGTTTTATGTCTGGGTATTTTATTTTATCAACTTCGCTTAAGAACATTTCTTTTGGTCTTACGTAAAGACTATTGTCTCCGTATAAGCTTCTATAGATGACCATTTCTTCTTTTGTTTCGGAGTGTAGTGCTAGGTCTTCTACTAGATAGTAATTTCCTTTGAAGTGTTTATATATTCCTTTTATTTTTAGTTTATTCATTTTTTCCTCCTTAAAATAAAAGAATGGTAAGGAGTCATAAGACGGTACCATCCTTTGTTTAACTTATTTATAACGGTTAACCCGGGAATGATTAGTTCCTCTTAGGAGTAGATTCATAAAACATTTATATTAGTTCGCACCAAACACTAACTCTCTTTGATAAATTTGTTTTATTACTAGTCTCCTTCATTGATTTATATATTTATATTAACAGAGTTTTTATGTTATTTCAAGTTGATTTTTTATTTTTTCAAGATAAACGTACTAATTTTTAAAGCTTAGGTTTTTATCATGTAACTACTTTTATTTTTTCTGTTAATATTTCATCTTATTCATTCTTCAATAAGTATTTACTTAATTTAGTTTCTTTATAATTTAACTTTATACTAAAATAACTACTTTTTCAAGTAGCTATTTTAGGTTTTCTATTTCTTCTTTAGTTAAACCTGTACATTTAGAAATAATTTCTATACTTATATTTTCTTTTAACATATTTTTTGCTGTTTCTAGTTTTTCTTCTGCTCTTCCAGCTTTAATTCCAGCTTCTTTTCCTATATTTATTCCATCAGCTTTGCCCTCTTTTATTCCAG
>CAZBFY010000112.1:0-2890 GCA_964491445.1 uncultured Mycoplasma sp. | reverse complement strand
AGTTCTAAGGAGCATAAAAGGGTTTCTCTTGCTCTTATGATTCTTGGTTGGTATTGTAATGAGGATGGTAGTGCTGTTGTTAGTGATATTAATGTTTTAGAGCATTTTGATTATTATATGAGTATGGTTCCTAGTTGGCTTCAAGATTTTTTTGTTGGTGTTTTTAGAAGAATGGATTATGAAACTTCTTTTGCTGATTATTATAAGAAGAATTTTATTGATGATGTTAATAGTCAGATAGATGATGCTTTTAAGGTTTATGATTTACCTAAGGAACAGATGAATAAGATAAAAAGAGTTATTCTTAAGAGGATAGATAATAAAGTTTTAGGTGGTGATTTGAATGCCTAATAGAGGAATTTTTGGTAGTTATGAGGAGGAATTTAGTAAGACTGCTTCGGGTGTTATATCAGAAGTTAAGGAAAAACTTCCTTTGGATGAGTATTTGAGGGCTCAGTCTGTTACTAGTAATAGTGTTAATAATATAAATAATTATGATGCTTATAATTCTTCTTTTGATTCTGGTTATAGTAATGGTAATTCTGAGGTTAAGCAAAAGACTTTGGTTCGTAAGATGAATACGCCTTATGGGTATAGTAGTAGTACTCCTCAGGTTGATAATAGTTATTCTCAACAATATATGGGTGGTTCTTCTTTTGATTCTGTTAGTGGTAATGATATGTGGAATAATAGAACTGGTTCTGCTCAGACTTTAGTGCTTATAATGACTGCTATATTAGTTGTTTTAGTAGTTACTGTGAGTTTAGTTGTTATGAATTATATGGGTATTTAAAAATAACGAATTTTGTTCGTTATTTTGTTTTGGTATGTTTTTTAAGACTTAGTAATTGTTCTTTTATATAGTTAAAGTCTTCTTTTAAGTGTGTTGTATCTTTTTTTATTTCTTGGGGAATAATTAGTCTTTCGTATTCATCTTCTTTGTTTAGTACTTTGAAGTTTAGGTTGTTTACCATTGATCCGAAGTTTTGGAACATTGGGTAGTACATTTCTCCAAAGTTTTCGTTTACTTTTACTCTGTGATCTGAGAAGTCTATTATTCTTATTTTGTCATTAACTACTAGAAAATTACCTCCGTGTACATCTTCGTAACATATGTTATTTTGTGTTAGTTCTTCTAGTATATCTAGTATTTTAAAGTAGTATGGAATTGGGTCTATGTCTTTGTTTTCTTTGAAGAAGTCTGTAAGTGTTTGGGAGTTGTCATAGAATTTTACTATTTGTCCTACGACGATTCCATTTTCTTTTACTATTCCTAGAGGAAATGAAGTTTTTGATACGTTGTCTTTGTATAGTAATAGGTCGTTTATCATTTTTTCACATTTTGGTTTTCCTATTTTTTCTCCAGTAGCCATGCAGTAAATGCTGTTGTCTACATCGTATAATCTTAATGCTATAAATTTTTTATATTTATAAATACTTGCTTCGCTTCCTGATGCTATGTAATTTCCTTTTATTGTGTTTTTAAGTTCTTCTGTTGTGAAGTTTAGTTCTTTCATTGTTTCACTCCTTTGTTTTATTATATATTATTTTTTGTTTTATTTAAATCATTTTGCATATTTTGTGACAAATTTGTCATTTTTCTTTTTTTTTTGTGTATTTAATGATAGAATATTATCTTGAGGAGATGGTAAATATGTCACTTTTTAGAAAGATGTTTGATTTTGATGAAAAGGAACTTAGAAGATTTGATAAAATTGCTGATGAGATACTTGAACTTGATGATGAGTATAGCAAATTAAGTGATGAAGATCTTAAGAAGAAAACTGAAGAGTTTAAAAATAGACTTGCTGATGGTTGTGAGTTTGATGATATTTTAGTGGAGGCTTTTGCTACTGCTAGGGAAGCTTGTTATCGTGTTATTAATGAGAAACCTTATAAAGTTCAACTTATTGGGGGGCTTGCTCTTCATTATGGTAATATTGCTGAAATGAAGACTGGTGAAGGTAAGACTCTTACTTCTGTTATGCCTGCTTATCTTAATGCTTTAGGAGGTAATGGTGTTCATATTGTTACTGTTAATGAATATCTTGCTGAGCGTGATTCTAAGTGGATGGGGCAAATTCATGAGTTTTTGGGACTTAGTGTTGGTCTTAATCTTAGGGATTTAAGTCCTAGTGAGAAGAGAGCTGAATATGATAAGGATATTTTGTATTCTACTAATAATGAGATAGGTTTTGATTATCTTCGTGATAATATGGCTGTTCGTCGTGAGGATAGGGTTCAACAACGTGGTCTTAATTATGCTATTGTAGATGAAGTTGATTCTATTTTAATTGATGAAGCTCGTACACCTCTTATTATTTCTGGTGGATTTTTAGAAAATAAAAATTTGTATATTGATGCGGATAGATTTGCTAAGAGTTTGAAATATGAAACTGATATTGTGTATGATGCTAAGCTTAAGAGGAGTAATCTTTCTGAAGATGGTATGAAGAAAGCTGAAAAGTATTTTAAAGTAGATAATTTATATGATGTAAATAATTCTACTTTGGTGCATTTTATTAATCAGGCTCTTCATGCTAATTATTCTCAAAAGAATGATGTTGATTATGTAGTTAAGGATGGAAAAATTGTTATTGTTGATCAATTTACCGGTCGTTTGATGCCTGGGCGTGCTTTTAGTGATGGTCTTCATCAAGCTATAGAGGCTAAAGAGGGTGTTGAAATTCAACAAGAGACTAAGACTCTTGCTACTATTACTTTTCAAAATTTGTTTAGGATGTATAATAAACTTTCTGGTATGACTGGTACTGCTAAAACTGAGGAAGAAGAGTTTAGAGAAATTTATAATATGTATGTTATTTCTATACCTACGAATAAACCTGTTATTCGTGAGGATATGGCTGATCTTATATATGCTAGTAAAAAG
>CAZBFY010000111.1:0-2926 GCA_964491445.1 uncultured Mycoplasma sp. | reverse complement strand
TACTATGCATAATATTCCTGAAGGAATAAGTGTTGCTTTACCTATTTATTATTATACTAAAAGTAAAAGTAAAGCTATTTTATATACTATTTTATGTGGTATTAGTGAGCCTTTTGGAGCTTTACTTGCTTATCTTTTTATAAAACCAACATATTTAACTTTAGGTATTTTGTATTCTATAATAGCAGGTATTATGATTCATATATCTATGTATGAATTATTTCCTAGTGTTATTAAATATAAAAGGTATAAAATCATATATATATTTTATACCTTAGGATTAGTTATTGTACTTATTAATCATTTTTTATTTTAAATCTTTATTATATTGTTTTATTATAGGAAAATAGTCATAACCATTTAAATTATATTCTTTTAATTTACTATTAGAGTAACCTAGTGTGATAATATTATTATCTTTTATATAGATATGACTATAATAATCATTATTATTACCTTTTAAGACATCTGTTTTTTCTTCATATAAATCTTTATCATATTTAACAATAATAGCATCAGTACTTAGTTTAGTAGTGCCTTTTCCAGTGTATCCTACTGCTAATACTGAGTCATCTATTACAGAAATATCTGAAAAGTAATTAATAGAATTTGAATTATATTTTACATCATCTAGTTTTTTACCTTGTTTATTAAATACTACTAAGGCAGCACTTGAATTTGAAGTATCTTTTGGGCTTACAATTTTAGTAGTGCTAACAATATATTTATTATTAAGTTTATCTATTCCTGTAATACCATTTTTATCTGTATAGCCATAAGAAGAAGACCATATTTTTTTACCATTTTTATTATATTTTATAATAATACCTGAGTTGCTTTTGCCTAAACCTACTACTACATAACCATCGTCTTCTACTAGGAAATCATTAAATCTTCCATAGTAAGGTCCTCCGTTATTTATTCTCATAAGTTCCTTACCATTTTTATTTAGTTTTAAAAGTATTCCTCCTCCTGTAGTATGGTTACCCATATATCCCTCACCATATACAGAGGTTCCTACAATAATTAAATTATCGTTGTCTTCTTTTACTTTTAAGAAATCTGTTTTCCCTACAATACTAATATTTTTTCTCCAAACTATTTTAAAATCTTTATTATATTTAATAATAATTCCTTCGGATAGACCATTTTCTTTTTGTTTTTTAGTCATTTCTATAGAGCCTACTGCTACATAACCATCATCTACTTTAATTATGTCGTTAAAATAGCTATTATACCCTTTTTTAAAACCTATTTCATTAGTTAGTTTTCCATTAGTATAGTTAAAAATAGTAGCTTTATTAAGACCATTATCATACTCATTAAAGTCACTGTGTCTATAATCACTGAAGCCTGCTCCTATGTAATTATTATAATCTTTAAAAATAGCACTATTTACAACAGAATAGAAAGTAGAATTTTTTCTATTGTTATAATACTTAATTCCAAAGTATATTGATTCTCCTACTAGAATTACTGCTAGTATAATTATTATTGTTTTAAATATTTTTTTTTGTTTTTTACTCATTATCTCACTCCTAAAAAAGTATGTTAAATACAATATAATATTAACATACTATTTTTATTATTTCAATTAAATTATTTATATTATTAATTATTGTTAATTATTATTATGAAGTAACTTGATATTCTTGCTTATCATATAAATAATTATGTTTCATTTCAGAAACTGCTAAAGCTTTGTTATATATACATACTGAATATATGTTTCCTTTAAAGTAAGTACCACTTGCCCTTTTTCCTATATAAGTTTTTGTATCTGTCCAGCTCCAATAATTAGTTGAAGTAGTTTTACTTAATTCTTTTCCATTTAAATATACTTTTATATTAGATAAACTATTATAAACAACATCTAATTTATATATTTTTCCTTGCTCTATACCTCCAGTATTAAATGTATAACTTGAATTGGCCTGTAACATTGTTAGAATTAGTTTAGTATTACTATCATAAAGACCAATAGCAGCTTTAGTTGTGTAATCTCCTAGGATTATTTGACTATTTGTACTAGCTGTGCTAAAAACAACTGAATAAGTAGTAGGTAAAGATGTGCTAAGAGTTGGTAATGTTACATAATCATCTGTTCCATCTAAGTATAAGTTGTTTTTATACCAAGTACCTCCTGTAAGAGTTCCTGTATATGAGGTATTTACTAGATTTTTCCATATTGTAGTTGTTAAAGTTCTGGCACTTCCTGTATTTGCATAACCATCATACCAAAGAACTAAACCATTTGAGGTATAACCATTTAAAATATCTGTATAAGCATTTATTCTATGACCATTACCTGTTTCTATGTTCACATCGTTTATTATTGTTTTCCATGTAGAATTATCATTTGACACGTATGTTGTATTATCATAATATCTTTTTTGATCTTGAAAATGACTCCATGATGCAACTTCATCTAAATCATAAGTTTGTCCCAAATCTATAGTTATACATTGATAACCTGTTTCATTTATAATGACATCATCATTATCAAAGTTTGCCACTTTACCATCAGTTGCTGCTTGCAAACTCCATGTTCCTGAACTACTCGTAAGTATTGTACCTGTACTTGTTACTGTTTTTCCTTTTGCAACATTCACACCATCTTTTATTGCTTGTACTTCTTGCCAACTATTAGATTTATATGTTGAAGAAGTATGACCATTTGTACAATTTTTTATATATCTTACATCATTTAATTTAGTATTCTTTCTTTTTGGTTTTGTATCAGCATAACTTATCTTTGCATATCCATCACCTGAGTTTTGTCCATCAATCATTTGTCCTCCAACAAAGTACTTACCACTATAATGGAGTGTTTGGTTTGTATGTGTTATAGTTGTTGATTCTTTTACTGAGTTTACTCCAGCATATCCACTTATGTATGATGTACCACCACTACTTGATGGGCCTG
>CAZBFY010000110.1:0-2987 GCA_964491445.1 uncultured Mycoplasma sp. | reverse complement strand
GGTTAAAGTACCCATTCTAAGTAAATCTTCCATAGTATCTAAATTCTTTTTAAATTTTCTAATAGTTAATACTGGACCATTTAAAGATAAAGGTGGAATAACAGCATTAATTCTAGAACCATCTTTTAATCTTGAATCTACCATAGGATTTGCAACAGCAATAGTTCTACCAAGTGGTTGTATCATTCTTTGAATAGTTCTTATTATATGTTCATCATTTATAAAAGATACAGAATCATCTTTAACTACTCTACCATCTATTTCGATATATATTTTATCTGGACCATTAACCATTATTTCAGTAATATTAGGATCATCTAAAAGTTCTGTAATAGGACCATAACCATGTATTTCATTTTCTATTAAGTTAAATATATGATTTCTTTCTAGATTAGATAAATCATAACCTTCTAGAGCATCATCTATTTCTTTATTAATAAACTCTGTTAAAAATTCATTATTTGGAACATCATTATCTATAATATTTTGAATAACTCTATTTCTAAGTGAATCAAGTAGTATTTTATCTTCAAAAATCTCATAATCATCACTTACAGTATCTTTAAAAGATATAGACTTATCTTCAAGTTCAAAAGCCTCAGAAAGTGTTTTTTTCATTATTTAGCCTCCTTTTTATCTTTTATTAAAATATTAGCAAGTGATTTCATCTTTTCCCATTCTTTTTTATCTGTAAAAGATAGATTTTTATTAAATATAAGTATTTTCCCATCGATTATAAATTTATCAATATTTTTTACATGCATACTTTTAGAAATAGTAAAATCAACATTATTTTTTATTATATTTCTTATGTCAAATAGAGAATAAAAACTTTTTCCTGGGTGAATTGATTCGTTTAGAACGGTATAGTAGTTGTTATATCCTACATCTTTCATAATAGAGATAAATGATTTAGTGTTTTTAAGATCAAATGTATCATTAGTAAATATATATAATATAGAATCGCTATTATCAAGTGCTACAATGTTTATTTCATTAAGATTATGACTTGTATCTATTAAAATAACATCATATTTATATATAACATTTCTAAGTATTAAAGGTATGTATTTTGATTCTATTTTACTTGCCATTCTAGGATCTTTAGGGGCTGCTATTATATCTATTTTATCACTATAGTTAAAAAGATAATCTTCTATTTTTTCATATCTATTATTAGTTAAGTCTTCTACTAAATTAAATATTGTTTTATCATTATTTGAGTTTAAATAAGTTGCAACAGCACCACCATATAAGTCTAAATCAATTATAAGAGTTTTTAAACCAAGTTTTTCATAAGTACCAGCAAGATTAAGAAGTGAAATTGTTTTTCCTACTCCACCTTTAGTAGAAGTTACAGTAATTATCTTTCCTTTAACACTTTTCATATTATTTCCCCTTTTCTTTTATTATAAGTTTGTTATTTTCATAACCACCATATAGACTAATTTCAATATTATATTTATCGTAACCAACTATTTTGCCAAAAATAGGCTCTATTTTATTAGTTAAATGGATACTTGAATCATCTAAACTAATTATTTCTATATTACTATCATTTGTTTTTATAACTTTTTTAATATCATTATAATTTTTATTATCTTTCATAATGCTCTTTAAAGAGGAAGTTGCAATTCCTTTAAGTTCTGTATCTTTTCTTACTATGTATGCAGAGTCTATTACAAAAGCAAATAGTGCAAGTATGAATGGTATCAAAACAACAAATAGTACTAGAGTTTGTCCTTTATTATTCATAAATAATTGTCCTTTCTGTTTTTATAACAAAAGGATTATCAAAGAAAAGTGATGAGAATGGAGTAATTAGATTTACTTTTTTTGATACTTTTATATTTAAGTTGCTACCTTTTATTTTATATGAAATATTAATGTCTTTAGGAGTAGATTTTTTTATATAATTATTAGTTTTACCTTCTTCTTTGTATTCTACTATGTTATTAGTAATACCTTCTAAGTAGTTTTTTTGATAAAATATGTTAGAAAAGTCTATTACTATAAAAAGAACCATTAAAACAATAGGTAAAATTATAACAAATTCAACAAGTGCTTGTCCTTTATTCTTTGTCTTCATTTGGATCAATACAGTGTCCTTCCCCAGATTTATCTCCTTTTTCATAGATTTCTCCGACAAGTTCGCAAGAAGATTTGGTAATAGCATCTTTTAAATATCCTCCAAGAAAGGTTACTAAAGAAATAGCAATAACGCTAATAAGTGCAATTATTAATACGTATTCAACAAGTGTTTGTCCTTTATTATTTACTCTTTTCATTTACCTCACCTATTTTCTTAATTTAATTTTATAAAAAATGGAGAAAAAAGTCAATGAAGTGTTAATATTATTTTAATTATTTACGTATAAATTATTAGGTGATTATATGAATAGTATTAAAAAGTATTTAAAATGTATTGGTGTTACGTTTGGTTTGGTGTTAGTATTCGGTTTGTTTTTAACTAGTTTGAATTTTTTTGATTTGATATATAGTGATATATATAGGATAATAATGGTTTTATTTGCAGTAGTTGCAGTATTTACAGGTTCCTATATATTAGGGAGTGAAACAGATAAAAAGGGATATATTGAGGGGCTGAAGTTTGGTATTATTATTATATTTTTATTTTTTGTAATATCGTTTTTAGCTTTTGATAAGGGTATAAATTTATCTAGTTTATTATATTATTTAATAATTTTGGGAGTATCTAGTAGTGGTTCTATGGTGGGAATTAATAGAAAAAAAAGTAAGTAGGAAAGATTTTAAAGTATAGTAAAATAACTACTTTTTCAAGTAGCTATTTTAGATTTTCTATTTCTTCTTTAGTTAAACCTGTACATTTAGAAATAATTTCTATACTTATATTTTCTTTTAACATATTCTTAGCTGTTTCTAATGCTTTTTGATAAGCACCTTGTTTTAGTCCATCTTTTATACCAGCCTGTTTAGCTTCTGCTATTTCACTTAGTCTTAGCTTT
>CAZBFY010000109.1:0-2993 GCA_964491445.1 uncultured Mycoplasma sp. | reverse complement strand
ACTGCTAATACTATGAAAAAAATATTAGAAATATGTAAAAGATAAATTGTAATTTATAAAATAATTGAAAGGAGAAAAGTATGAAAAAAATAGTTAATTTAATATGTAGATGTGTAGGATTAGGAATGGGAGTTGCAGTTGTTGTATTAAATGTATTAGAAAAATTAGATGTAAATAGTGCTATTACAATGCTAGGAATAGGCTTATTTGCTATATCCCTAAGTTTAATAGAAAGTAAGGAAGAAAAATAATGAAAGAAGTATGATTAAGAGTTTTATTTTCATTAATTTTATCTTATTTAATATATTTTGCTAGTTTGAAAATGAAGTTATTAATACCATTTTTAATTTTTATAATGATTTTATTTCATATATTATTTAATATATGTGTTAATAAGTTTGGATTTACTAAAGTAGCAGTATTTTCAAGTTTATTACTTGTAATTATTTTTAGTGTAATATTACTAATTTAAAAATGTAATATTAGCAACATAAATTACCATTTGTATGGTAGACTTAGATACGTTTTTAGATACGTTCTGCTAGTAAAACGGAGTGTAACTAAGTGTAGCTAAGTGCATTAAAGTACAAATTTAAAGTATAAAATGCTTTAAAGTGGAGCGGAATTGACTATAGTAAAAATCCATGTGGAAGTGGGAAAAAGTATAAGCAATGTTGTGGAAAATAGTTAAAAGCCTTGAAATAAAGGCTTTTTCTATATAAAAATTAGGTGATTTTATTTAGATACGTTATTAAATACGTTGTGAGAAAGTATTTAAAATGTATCTAGAGAAAAAATTAAATAAGAAAAGTATAGTATTTTCAATGCTTTTAGTGCTTTTAACTATTGCTATAGTGGTACAGATAAAAACAATGATATAACTAAATTAGGAGTTGATGAAATGAATAGTAAAGAGATTTATAAAAAAATGTAGAAGAAAAGTTTAATGGAAGAGCAAAAGATATATTATTAAATCAAATTGATTTGTTTTATGATGATACAAAAGTAATAGAAAAAAATAAATATAAAGTTGGAATGGAAGTTAAATTGGAAAAAGGTACATTTATACATGGTATTTTTGGGGAACTTGAAGGTTTTAATTTTACAATAGAGAATGGTTTTATATCTACTGATTTTACTTTTGAGGTTAGACCTAATAAAATAAAAAATAGTGTTGGAATGTGGAGTATACAAGAAAATATGTTGTTGAAAGAATATATTAATCAATATAGTGGTTTTACAATTACGTATTCTATTGGTAGAGGGTCTGATGTAAAAACAGTAAGTGATTTAATTCCATATCATCAATTTGATAAAATCACAGAAGAAATAAATGATAATGAAGAAATATGGTCTTATTGTGGAGAACAAACTAAAGAAGTTAGATTTATTCCAAGTTTGGTATCTAATAAAAGACAAATAGCTTTTATTCTGAATATGAGTTCAGAATATGCACAAAAACTAGCATATAATGATGTTTGGAATTTAGATTTTGATGAGGAAGTAATAAGCCCATTTTTAGATTATAGATATATAGATAAATTTATAAATCAAGATAGAAAAAATAGAAATGCTGTTTCTACTGATAGGGAAAGTGCAATAATGTTTGGTTTGCCGGCATCGTTAATTGAAGGTGTATTTGTTGGTAGAAAGTTAGAACAAAATAAAAAAGCTTTAGAATATATTAAAGAAAAATTACCAGATTGTTATATATGTAATTTAGATGGTAAAGTAATAGTTGGAAATGAATAACTTATTGTTAGATTAGTTTGATATTAGATACGTTTTGTTAGTAGAGTAGAATTGGCTATAGTAAAAAGCTTATTGATTGAAAGTATGAGTAATTGTTTATATTTTGTAAACATTTATTATTTTTTTTGATAAGATTTTATTTTTACTTGAAATGTTTTTTAATATGTAGTATCATTTATATTGATAAGATATAGGTTAAAATATTAAAGGAGTTAGGAACTATGAAGAAAACTGATAAAGTTACTAGAAAAGATATTTATGATTCTTCTATTGATGATATTAAGTTTGGTAAAGTGGGTAGAATTAAGTTATTTTTTAAGAAAAGTTTTAATAGTAAGTTTGATGATTTAAAAATTAGATATAAAAAAGATCCTAAGAAAAAGATAGCGTTAGTTTTGGCTATTGTGGGGTTGTTTAGTACTCTTGTTGGGTCTTCTTATGCTTATCTTACTTATGTTAGTAAGACTAATAATAGTACTGTTATTAATGCGGGTTCTTTAGCTCTTGTTTTTAATGAGACTTCTAATTCTATTGTTTTAAGTGGTGCTGTTCCTGAGGCTGATGATGTTGGTTTAGCTAATTCTAATGAGTATGAGTTTTCTATTGAAAATACTGGTAGTATTCCTTCTACTTTTCGTCTTACTTTAGATAATGTTTGTTCTACTACTAGCTCTTATACTGTTAATGGTACTAGTGTTAGTCCTACTGTTTGTGTACCAAATGAGTATATAAAAGTTGCTATTAAAGAGGGTAATAAAAGTTATAGAGTTTTAGAGAAAAAGAGTATTGATGGGGCAAGTTATATTTTGGATGCTAATAGTTTGAATCCGGGTGTTGTTAAAACTTATAAGATGAAGATTTGGCTTGATTATGATACTCCAAATACTTATAGTTCTAGTGGTAGTACTGTTTCAGTATTTGCGGGTAAATTAGGTTTATCTTATGAACAAGGGGGAAACTTAGATTCAAGTGGTGCTAATGTACCAAAGCTTGATACACAGAGTATGATACCGGTGTATTATGATGAGACAAATGAAGTGTGGAAAAAGGCTGATAGTAAAAATAGAGATACAGCACATAAATGGTATGATTATAATGATAAGATGTGGGCAAATAGTGTTACAGTATCAAGTACTAATAGAAGTACTTATCTAAATGCAGATCCAGGTACAGAAATAGATATGGATGATATACTAACAATGCAAGTATGGATACCAAGATATAAATATAAAGTATGGAAT
>CAZBFY010000108.1:2740-3011 GCA_964491445.1 uncultured Mycoplasma sp. | reverse complement strand
CGACCTCACGCTTATCAGGCGTGCGCTCTAACCAGCTGAGCTACAAGCCCATTTGCTCTTCTTGCTAAGCAATATAAATGTTACTATATATTTTATGTTTTTGCAAGTGTTTTTTTGAATTTTATTTAATTTTTTTTATAATTTTTGTTTTTTATACGAATTTTGCACCAGAATCAGCATTAATTTCTAGATTTGATATTTCTCCTTTTTGATATAAAAAGTATCCTGCAGTTGCTACCATAGTAGCATTATCTTTACAATATTTAATACT
>CAZBFY010000108.1:0-2694 GCA_964491445.1 uncultured Mycoplasma sp. | reverse complement strand
CAACAAAATGTAAAATTGTTTTTTGTAGAAAGCTCAGTGAATTTTTCTCTTATACCTTTATTTGCTGCAACTCCTCCCGCTAGAATTAATCTTTTTGTATTATATTTTTTCATAGCATTAATAGTTTTTGTAGTTAAAGAGGATACTACAACATTTTGAAAAGAACAAGCTAAATCTTCTTTATTTATATTTTCTCCCTTTTGTTTTAAACTATTTACTAAGTTAATAACTGCACTTTTAAGACCACTAAAACTAAAGTTTAAACTGTCATCATTAAGGGGCATAGGAAGTTTATAATTTGGCTGTCCTAAGTGTGCTAGTTTATCTATAACAGGTCCTCCTGGATATGGAACTTCTATTACTCTTCCTACTTTATCATAACATTCCCCTACTGCATCATCTAATGTTCTACCTACTACTTCATAATTAAAATGATCTTTCATATATAAAAGTTCTGTATGCCCTCCACTTATTATTAAAGCCATAAGAGGAAATTCTAATTTTTTTTCTATATTATTAGCATATATATGACTTCTTATGTGATGTACGGGTACTAATGGTTTATCATATATATAAGAAAGTGTTTTTGCAGCTTCTAACCCTACTAAAAGTGAACCTACTAATCCTGGCCCATGAGTAACTGCTATTGCAGATATATCTTCCATAGTAAGGTTTGAATCTTTTAAACATTTGTCTACAACAAATACAACATCTTTTACATGGTTTCTACTTGCTATTTCTGGTACTACTCCCCCATATAAAGTATGTATATCTATTTGACTTAATACTACTGTATTTATCTCTTTATTACCATTTTTTACTATTGAACAAGAGGTTTCATCACAACTTGATTCTATTCCTAATATATAAATATCTTTCACAATATCACTTTCCTTTTTTCATTAAAATACCATCTATACCATTATAATAACCTTTTCTTATTGCTATTTCTTTAAAACCATATTTTTTATATAAAGCAATAGCAACTATATTATTTTTATTTACTTCAAGAGTTATCCCTTTATTTTGTTTTATTAACTCTTCCATAAGTTTTGATGCTATACCTAAATTTCTGTAAGGGGTATATACTTCAATTTGGTTTATCTCTATTCTATCATAAATATCACTATAGTATAAATACCCTTTTATTTCGTCATCAATATAAATAATTATTTTTGCAAAAGGATTATTCTTTAATTCATTCGTTATAAAACCTATATCTATAAAAGAATTATTAAGTATGTCTATATTAGTTATTGTTATTTCTTTTATCATTTAGTTTTTCCTCTGCTTCTGGTTTCTTTAAGTAATTTGGTATAAAAGACATAGAATTTTCTAATATTTTATTTCCATATTTTATAAATCTTTCTAGATTTGGAATATATTTATTAACTCTAAAATTAAATTCATCGTTTGATACAAAAATATAGTCTTTATTATATGATTTTACTCTTTCTATTAAGTCTGCTACTTCTATATAACATTCTTTCATTAAAATATTATAATTTTCATCATAAATAGAAGCATATACATATCCCCTTCTTGCATCTATTATAGGCACTATTATACTTGATGTAACAGAGGTTGCCATAACATCTAAACTTGAAGTACTATATAAGCTTTTATTCATAAAATAAGCCATTGTTTTAGCAATAGTAACTCCTACTCTAAGTCCTGTAAAGGAACCTGGTCCTTTAACACATATTATTTCATCTAAATCTTTTGGTGTTAAGTTATTTTTATCTAACATATTTTTAATTAAATATAGTGTTTCTTTTGATAAGTCTTTATCTAGTTGTTTATATAAGGAATCTATTAGTTTATTATTTTTAAAAAGGCCTATATTTAGAAAGTTTGAAGATGTATTTAAAAAAAGACTTATCATAATACTGCCTCGCATAAGTCTTCATATTTTTTACCATGTGGTTTTATTACTAAAATTCTTTTATTTTCTCCAACTATTTTAAAGGATATTTCAAGTCTTTCTTCAGGCAATTCATCTTTAATTAAATCAGACCATTCTATTATAGATACACCTTTTTTTACAAAGTATTCTGCAAAGTCTATTTGAACATTTGCTTCATCTATGCGATAAACATCCATATGAAAAAGAGGCATTTCCCCATTATAATATTCTTTTACAATATTAAAAGTTGGAGATGTAATTGTATCTGTTATACCTAAAGCATTAGCAAATCCTTTAGTAAATACTGTTTTACCACTTCCAAGATCTCCTTTTAAACATATTACCATATTAGGAAATTTTTCACTTTCTAAATTTTCTGCAAATTCAATAGTTTCTCGCTCATCAAGCGATGTTATTTTGTATTCCACTTATATCACCAAAAACATTTTATCATAAAGAAAAGATGTTATACAACACCTTTTTTAGTTTTTGTTAAAATTTTAAGATGGAATGGATAAAATTAGGCGGGCGGAGCTGTCGAGGCTGCCATCGCCGTTGCAGTAAATCGAGTAAAACACACCCGTATACGAACCATGGTCATAATTACCGCCCCGTATGAACCATGGGCCATACGAGAAAGCAACATAAGAATAATCACTATACCAACCAGAATTACCTGTATTATATACTTCTTTTATTCCATCTCCTAATTTACTTTTTATTCTTGAAGTAGCACTTGTTCCAAAACTATATTTATCTATGTATTTATTTGCTGGATATGTATACGT
>CAZBFY010000107.1:0-3063 GCA_964491445.1 uncultured Mycoplasma sp. | reverse complement strand
CTTCCTTTTGGAGTACAATTAAAGTAAAATATCATATAAGGCTGTAAATACTAACTTTAAAATTAAGGTAGTAGGTTTATTTTGATAAATGTACTTGACGATAAACATTTTTTGTGTTATTCTTTAGGTGTAATGCACGAAAGTGTTTTTATTTTGAATTAATATTAATGAGGTGGGTTATGAAATCTAAAGAAATTAAAAAAGAAAAAAAAGATAAAGTTAAATCTAAAGATGAGATTAAGAAAGATAAGAGTAAGGTTAAGTCTAAAGATGAAACTAAGAAGAGAGATAATAAGGTTAAGTCTGGTGATAATAAAAAAGCTAAAAAAGATGGTTTTTTTAAGGAAGTTATTGATGAGTTAAAGAAAGTTAAGTGGCCAGATAAGAAATATATGGTTAAGTATTCTGCTGCTACTTTTGTTACTATTATTATGTGTTCTTTGTACTTTTATTTAATTACAGTATTATTTGCACTTATAAAGGGGATTAGATAGTATGGATAAGAAATGGTATGTTGTTAATACGTATTCTGGGCATGAGAAGAAGGTTCAAGAGAAGCTTTTAATGCGTGCTAGTTCTATGAATATGGAGGATTATATTTTTAGAGTTATTGTTCCTGAGCAAACTGAGGTTGAGGTTAAGGATGGTGTTACTAAGGAAAAGGTTAAGAAGTTGTTTCCTGGTTATGTTCTTGTTGAGATGGTTATGACTGATGAGGCTTGGTTTATTGTTCGTAATACTCCTGGGGTTACTGGGTTTATTGGTTCAAGTGGTAAGGGTGCTAAGCCTACGCCTTTGCAACCTTATGAGGTTGATAAGATTCTTAATAATATGGGAATGAGTAGGTTAGAGGTTTCTTCTGATTTGAAAGAGGGAGAAATTGTTAAGATTACTTCTGGGCCATTTTCTGGTATGGAAGGTAAGGTTTCTTCTCTTGATCTTGAGAATCAACAAATTATTGTTTTGGTTGATTTATTTGGTCAAGAGACTGAGGTTGAGGCATCTATTTCTCAAATTGAAAAAGCTTAACTTGATTTTTTGGGAGAATAGTGTTATTATTTAATACGTTTATATATATTTAGTTTTAAATATATGTATATAAATTTTAGTGGGAGGCAAAGCGGAGCTATTATTACCACTCGCGAAAACTTAAATAAACTAGAAAAGGAGAGTGTTTTTCGTGAATAAAGAAGTTGTTAAAGTAATTAAGTTACAAATTGAAGCAGGAAAAGCTACACCAGCTCCACCAGTTGGTACTGTTCTTGGTCCTGCAGGAATTAATTTAGGAGAGTTTTGTACAAAATATAATGATGCTACTAGGGATCAAATGGGAAATGTACTTCCTGTTGAAATTTCTATTTATGATGATCGTTCATTTGATTTTGTTATTAAGACTCCACCTGCTGCATTTTTAATTAAGAAGTATGCTAAGGTTAAGAAAGGTTCTAGTAAGGGTTCTAAGGAAATAGTTGGTAGTCTTACTAATGAACAACTTAAAGAAATAGCAGAGACTAAATTACCTGATTTGAATGCTTATAGTGTGGAAGATGCTATTGAAAGTATTCGTGGTACTGCTAAAAACATGGGAATTGAAATTAAAGATTAATTAGATTATTAATATTACATAGGTTTTTGCCTATGTGGGAGGTATGATCCGCTAATACCACATAAGGAGGAAATAAGATGAAAAATAGAGGAAAGAGCTATAAAGAACAAATTTCTAAGTTAGATAAGAGTAAACTTTATACTAAAGAAGAAGCAATTAAGCTTGTTAAGGAAATGTCTAATGTTAAATTTGATGCTACTGTTGAAGTTGCTATGAATTTAAATTTAGATGTTAAGAAAGCTGATCAACAATTAAGGGGTGCTATTGTGCTTCCTAAGGGTACTGGTAAAGATGTACGTGTTTTAGTTATTGCTAAGGGAGATGCTGCTAAAGAAGCTAGTCTTGCTGGTGCTGATTATGTTGGTGATCTTGATATGATTGAAAAGATTCAAAAGGAAAATTGGTTTGAATTTGATACTTTAATTGCTACTCCTGAAATGATGCCTTTATTAGGTAAAATTGGTAAGATTTTAGGACCTAAGGGTCTTATGCCTAATCCTAAGACTGGTACTGTAACTGTTAATGTTAAACAAGCTGTTCTTGATGCTAAAGCTGGTAAGCTTGAATATCGTACTGATAGTTATGGTAATGTTCATGGTATTATTGGTAAGGTTTCATTTAGTGATGAAGATTTAATGACTAATTTAGATGCTTTTGTTAAAACAATTATTAAGGCTAAACCTCAAACTGCTAAGGGAACATATGTTAAATCAATTAGTGTTTGTTCTACTATGAGTCCTGCAGTTAAGATTGAACAAAATAGTTTTGACAATTAATTAGAAATAGTTTATAATATGATTATCAAGTGCCAAAGACAGTAGTTTGTTTGTAAATCCTACCGAGGACTTATACTTTGTATAGTAAGAAGTCTTTGGTTAGACTTCTTATCTTTTGCACTTATAAAATATATTAATAAGGAGGAATTGTAATGCCTAGTACTAAGTCATTAGAACTTAAACAAGCTATAGTATCTGAAATCAAAGATAAGTGTAGTAGTGCTAAGAGTATTGTGCTTTTTGATTATCGTGGTCTTACTGATAATCAAATAAAGGATCTTAGAATTAAGCTTAGAGAAAATGATTCTGAGTATAAGGTTTATAAAAATACTTTACTTAGAATTGCATTTAAAGATTTAGATATTAATTTTGATGAGTATTTAAGTGGTCCTACTGCTATTGCTTTTTCAAATGATGATGTTGCAGCTGTTAAGGTTTTAAGTGAAGTTGCTAAGAAGAATGAGGCTTTGGTTTTAAAAGCAGGTTATGTTGAAGAGTCTGTTTGTGATAAAGCTAAACTTGATGAATTTGCTAAGATTCCATCTCGTGAGGGGTTATATACTATGCTTGCTGGTGGTATGATGCAAATTGTTAAAGATTTAAGTATTGCACTTGATCTTTATAGTGAACAAAAAGAAAATTAATAAAAATTTAAAATTATAATATAAGGAGGAAAAATTA
>CAZBFY010000106.1:0-3112 GCA_964491445.1 uncultured Mycoplasma sp. | reverse complement strand
AACTCTATTTTCTTATAATTTAATTCTACACTAAA
The DNA here is from genome assembly GCA_964491445.1 of uncultured Mycoplasma sp. Classification (GTDB taxonomy): domain Bacteria; phylum Bacillota_I; class Bacilli_A; order RF39; family UBA660; genus UMGS1449. The sequence goes on along the minus strand of CAZBFY010000106.1, from coordinate 3,077 downwards.
ACAACTACTTTTTCAAGTAGCTATTTTAGATTTTCTATTTCTTCTTTTGTAAGCCCTGTGTACTTAGAAATATTATCTATACTTATATTATCTTTTAGCATATTCTTTGCTGTTTCTTTGATTCCAACTTTTATTCCATCTTTGATTCCAGCTTGTTTAGCTTCTGCTATTTCACTTAGTCTTAGCTTTTCTTCATGTAACTCTTTATCATATAACCCTATTACTTCATCTTCACTACTTGCATCTATTGCATCTTTTATATACTCTTCCATTATTCTATCTCCTTTACTTAAGTTAAGTAATTTATCTTCATCATTTTCATTAAATACAAGCATTAACTTCTCTAATTATAAATAGTTTATTGTTACACTTTATCACTTAAAACATATATTATATTAGGAGGTTTACTATGAACAATAACTACAATTATTTTAACCCTAATCTTGGTACAAGAAATATACAAGTACCCCCATTAAGAACATTTACACCCTCTATTACAGTAAGTCCTGCACCTTTACCAAAATTTAGTTCACTACTCGGAGGCTCTAAAGCACTTGGAGCAACCACTGCTACAGCATCTAAAGTAACATTCTCAGGAATACTTAATGGTGCAAGTAAAACCCTTGGAGTTATCAATCAAGCAATACCTGTTTTCTATCAAGTAAAACCAATTTGGAATAATGCAAGAACTATGTTTCGTGTTGTAAAAGAAATTAACTCTGGGGATAAAACAAATACCAATAATAACACAAATAATAATACTAATAATAAAATAAATACTAACACAAAAGAAAAAGGAGAAAATACTCCTACATTCTTTGTTTAAAACTATCTAATATTTCTTTAGTAATGCTATCTATATCATAAGATAATCTATGTATAATAGAATACTTATTACCACTTTTCATATAATCAGTTACATTAAATACTAAATCATCAGTACCAAGTAATTTATAATAACTATTACAAGAAGAAAGCTCTATTACTACCTTAAAACTATCTTTAGGTAGTATTTTATTTTGTTCTTCTTTTTTTAATTTATAAAATTCTTCTAAAGATGGCATACTTATAACTCTAGAACTTATCATATGTTTTTCAAGAGAACATGCAACATCAAGAGCAAGCTTAACCTCAGATCCACTAGTTATTATAGATACACTATTAGATTCACCTTTTAATACATAACCCCCATTTAATGTACTTTTAATATCAGTATACTCACATAAAGGAAGAATATCTTTACTAAGTACTATTACAGTAGGATTACTCCTCATAAAAGCTTTCTTAAAACTACCAATTACTTCATTTCTATCACATGGTCTAAACACTGTTACATTAGGTATTAATCTTAACATATCTATCTGTTCTATAGGTTGATGAGTAGGACCATCCTCTCCTACTAAAACACTATCATGAGTAAATATATATATATTACTTAAATTCATCAAACTAGCCATCCTAATACTAGGTATCATATAATTAGAAAAAGATAAAAACGTAGATATAATAGGCCTAATACCCATCAAAGATAAACCATTAGCAATACAACTAGCCCCTAATTCCCTAACACCACACTCTAAATTCTTACCAAGTCTATTCTTCTTAGAAAACAAATCTATATCCTTAAACATAACCTTAGTAGAACTACCAGTATCAGTAAGTAAACACATAATATCTTTATTTTTTAATTTATTTATAATTAAACTAGACATATCTCTACCAGAATACTCTTTATCAGGATTAAACTTAAAAATACTCTTTTTTAAGTCAATATTCATATCATTTACTAATATACTCTCAAAATCTTTTACTAAATCTTTATCAAGCTTATTAATTAATCTCTCATAAGTCTTTTGCCATTTTGCTATAGCACTTTTATTCCTTGACTCAATATTAGTCTTCATATAATTACACGCATCCGATAACACAGTATATGGTACATCTCTTATACCTAGCTTTTTCTTTATATTTTTTATATCCTCTTTACTAAGAGGTTTTCCATGTACTACATTAGTATTTTGATACTTAGAATCTTTACCAAGTATTGTTTTAATCTTTATTATAGAAGGTTTATTAGTAACACTCTTACTTTTTTCTATTAAAGAATCAAATGTTTCAAAATCATAAGGATCTTCTAAAAGATGAGTATCCCATCCCATAGAGCTATATTCTTTTAAAACATCATTATCAAATACTCCTTCTGTTTTACCATCTAAACTTATATTATTAGAATCATATAAAACTATTAACTTACCAAGTCCTAAAGAACCTGCAAGTGATGCAACTTCAGAAGAAACACCTTCCATTAAATCACCATCACTTACTAAAACATAAGTATAATGATTTATTAAACTACTTTTTAAATTTTTAAACTTTTGATTTAAATAGGCTTCTCCAACAGCCATACCTACAGCAGTTGCAAAACCTTGTCCAAGAGGCCCAGTTGAAGCATCTACCCCAGGAGTTGTACCATATTCAGGATGTCCTGGTGTCTTTGAACCATACTTTCTAAAGTTCTTTAAATCTTGTATTGTTAAATCAAAACCACTCATAAAAAGTGTTGCATATAAAAGAGCAGAACCATGTCCACAAGACATAATAAATCTATCTCTATTTATCCATTCAGGGTTTTCAAAATCAAATACCAAATGATTACTATATAATCTGTATACAATAGGAGCAGCTCCTAAAACAATACCAGGATGTCCAGAAGAAGCTTCATTTATCATATCAAGCCCTAAAGCTTTAATATTATTAATCACTTTCATATCCAAATTATTATCATTTTTTAAAACATTTACTAAGGCCATACATACCCTCCTCGCATAAAGTATTATAACAAAATTAATTAGAAAAAAAAAGTAAGGTTTAAAAAGTTTACATAAATAACCTACTTATTTGTTACTACTCAGCCATTAATTTAAAAATTTTTCAAAATTTTTAAAAAATAATAATAAAAATAGTGTATACTATATGTAGTGGGAATCTTCTTACCTTAACTAATTAAGAAAAAATTCCCACTTTTTTGTGATTTTTAAGTAAAAATGTCCGCTTTTTTGATTTGATTTACAAGTAGA
>CAZBFY010000105.1:0-3331 GCA_964491445.1 uncultured Mycoplasma sp. | reverse complement strand
TTAAATATTGCATATGCAGAATATCAAAATCAGTCATAAAGTTTAACACAACTTATTACAAAAAGAAAAAGAGCCAATTATCTAATTATAATTGATTCAAAATATTTTTCTTGAAATTCAGTTAGTGCTTTAATAGCATCATCTGAATAATCTTTACCATCTTTTGAAATAATTAATTTATCATCATCATCATTTGTTCTATGTATTATTGCAATTACTTTTCCTCGAGATTCCTCTACTGGTTCAAACTCTCCTAATAAATAAACATCTAATTCTTTATTATCTCCACTTATTGTATTAGGAATAAATCCATAATTTAGCATATACATAAAACCATGTTTAGGATGTCTTGAACCAAGTTTTCTATCAATTTTAACAAATACTTCTTTTCCTAAATAATCTTTAGAATTTACCTTTTGCAATTTATCCTCCTTAAAAACAACTATAAATTTTTATATAATTCTATCCATGATCTTTAAGAATAAACCTTTTCTCTGGCTTTTCTAATTCTGTTTTTCTAAGTTCATAAGCTTCTAACATTAAATCTTCTAAATAAAGTTTATCTTTATATCCAAGTAAACTAAGTACATACTTTAAAAATAAAGGATTTAATATAAATACAGGTCCTAAAACTTGCATACCAAAGAAATTTTTATAATGAATACCCTCTTTTTTAGAATCTTTATTCATTCCCATACATCTATCATCTGCTACTATAAAAGGATGTTTATTATCTCCATACATATAAGAAAATTGACTTTTATTACCTACCATTTTTATATCATTAAAATCTCCTATAAAAAGAGAATTATGTCTTCTATCTTTATCTCTTTCAAAATAAATATCATTTATAAGACCAAGAGTTTTTCTCTTCTTACCATTTTCTAAAATATAATCTCCACATAATTCAAATGCTGTTCCAGTAAATAACATAATAGTATTATTCTCTATTAACTCTCTTAATCTTTCTTTATACTTCATTAAAGCTTCTAAAATAATATCTTCATATTCATCAGGCATTGAACCCATATAAATCATATCAACTTTATTATCTACAAAATATGGCTTATCACTAATTTTCGTATAAATAAACTTTGCTTTTGGTAAGTTTTTTTCAAGTATTACCATATTACCAACATCACCATATATATTAGTTAAGTCTTTATATAATATCTCAATAATCATTTTACTCACCACTTTCTTCTAGTTTTTTAACTATCATATCTCTTACTTTTTTAGAACCAGAAATAAACTCTACTTCGTATAAAATAAGTATTTTTTCTATATCCTTAAAAGTTACATAATTAACAGTATCCATTTCATCCTCTGCAAGTACTATTTTTTCAGGATTTACCCCTGCTAAAGTCATTGCTATTTTATAATCTTTTGCTAAATAACTACCTATTACTATCTTTTTAATATTCGGTTTATTTAGAAAACTAAAATCAGTTTCATAAAGCCAAGTAATTGTTTCAGTTTTATCTTTCACACACCCTACTTCATTTAAAATAAGAACAAGTTCTATATTTTCCTTCATTTTTGAAACATGTTCAAATACAGTAGATGTAGCACTTACATTTTGCCCTTTTGCTATTTGAAGACATATCTCTCTTCCTTTACAAGTAACATTATCTTCCCTACTCTTTGGTACTTTAATATTTTTTATATGATCATTTAATGTCTTATCATCCATCCCTAATTCTTTAAAAAATGCTATTACTGAAAGAATATTAAATACATTAAAAATAGATGGAGAAACAAGATTAAATTTAGTCTTATTCTTTCCTTTTGTAACTTCAAATGTCATATTTTTATAATCAATATTTTTACCTATGTAATTACTTTTCTTAGATTTAAAACCACAACTAGGACAATGAAATTTACCTATATGACGATAATGTTGATAATCATAAACTACCTTTTCAAAACATTTAGGACACACTGGAAAATCATCAGCATTATACTTAACTATTTCATCTCTAGTCTTAGCAAGTGAATAATATATACACTTATTCTTAATATCTAAAGATGTTATTATAGGATCATCTGCATTTACAATTACTTTTGTCTTTAAAGATGCATCTAAAGCCTCTTTTATCTTACTTGCTATATAACTAGGATATGCATTTCTTCTTATTGAATCTCTAGATATATTAGTAATTATTAAATAATCAAGTTCAGCCGGAGGCATAGTATCTATTAAAGTTAACTCATCCATTTCAAGTACTGCAACATCACGTCTTGGCTTATTAAAAATAGTAACAGCATCAAGCATCAATCTAGCATGACCCGCTAAATTATTTGCATACCAATCATTATAAGCAACCTTTTTATTTTCAAGTTTAAACACATCTTGCACTAAACTTGATACAGTAGACTTACCATTAGTACCTGTAACACCTACAACAAGTTTTGGCTTATTTAAATGCTCTAAAAAATTCTTATCAAATCTGTAAGCTAAAAGACCTGCTCTATCATCTCTTGCTTTACCAAATAACTTAGTTATAAACAAATATAACTTTGAAGCCCAAAGAGCTATAAAAAACTTAAATTTTTCCATTTATTTTCCCTACTTTCTATACATATATTGTATCATAATTAAAGCAAATACCAAAGCTTTTCATTATTTTTTCTTACTTCTTTAATAATTCCACTACCTAAACATCTATCACCTATATATAAAGCACATACCTGTCCTGGAGTAACACTTTTAACATTATTATACTTAACTAATATTTCATTATTATCCATATATTCTAAAGTTACTGGTACCTCACAACTTCTATATCTAAACTTAGCATTACAATTTATAATCTTTTCATTAGTATTTAAAACAATATTATCAATAATACAACTATCTGAATACAAATACTTATTATCCTCTCCCTCACATACATATAATATATTATTATTTAAATCTTTTCCTACTACAAATACTTTATCTTTAGTACCTCCAATATTAAGACCTTTTCTTTGTCCTATTGTATAGTGCATAAGCCCAATATGCATACCCATATCTTTATTCGTTTCTATATTAACTATTCTTCCAGGTTTATTAGGTAAATAATTAGATAAAAAACTCTTAAAGTTTCTTTCTCCAATAAAACATATACCAGTAGAATCTTTTTTATCTTTAGTAATTAAATCATATTCTTTGGCTATTTCTCTAACTTCTTTTTTAGTCAAATCTCCAACAGGAAATAAAACATCTTTTAATTGTTCATTAGTAAGCTGAGCAAGAAAGTATGTTTGATCTTTATTAGAATCTATTCCTTTGTATAAATTACCATCTATCATTCTAGCATAATGTCCCGTTGCTATATAATCTGCA
>CAZBFY010000104.1:0-3382 GCA_964491445.1 uncultured Mycoplasma sp. | reverse complement strand
AGTATGAGCAGCACCATAAGCATAAAGTGCCCAAACTTCCATTTCTCCAAATCTTTGTCCACCAAATTGAGCTTTACCACCAAGAGGTTGTTGAGTAACTAAACTGTAAGGCCCAGTAGCACGAGCATGCATCTTATCTTCAACCATGTGATGAAGCTTAATCATGTACATAACTCCAACAGATACTTTATTATCAAATGGACGACCAGTACGACCATCATAAAGAATTGTTTTACCATCATCATCCATACCAGCTTCTCTCATCATATCAAGAATATCTTGTTCACTTGCACCATCAAATACAGGAGTAGCAAAATGAACACCAAGCTTCTTAGCAGCCATACCTAAATGAAGCTCTAAAACTTGTCCAATATTCATACGAGATGGAACACCAAGAGGATTAAGCATTACATCAACTGGAGTACCATCTGGTAAATAAGGCATATCCTCTTCTGGAAGAATTAAAGAAATAACCCCTTTATTACCATGACGACCAGCCATCTTATCTCCTACTTGAATCTTACGTTTTTGAACAATATATACACGTACTAATTTAGAAACACCACTTGGAAGTTCATCACAATTCTTCTTAGTAAATACCTTAACATCATGAACAATACCATCTCCACCATGAGGAACCCTAAGAGAAGTATCACGAACTTCACGAGTTTTTTCACCAAAGATAGCATGAAGAAGTTTTTCCTCAGAAGTAAGTTCAGCCATTCCTTTAGGAGTAACTTTACCAACAAGAATATCTCCCTCTTTTACCTCAGTACCAATTCTAATAATACCCTCACTATCAAGATTACGACGAGCATCTTCACTTACATTAGGAATATCACGAGTAATCTCTTCAGGACCAAGCTTAGTATCACGACAAGGCATTTCATAATCTTCAATATGAATAGTAGTATAAGCATCTTCCTTAACTAACTTCTCATTAAGAATAACAGCATCCTCATAGTTATAACCATTAAACATCATAAACGCAACAGTCATATTTTTACCAAGAGCAAGTTCTCCCTTATCAGTCGAAGGACCATCAGCAAGAATAGTCTTACCCCTTACAACCTTATCTCCCACTCTAACAATAGGAATATGATGGAAACAAGTATCTTGGTTAGAAGCAGTAAAATCAGATAAATAATATACATCTTCACCGCCCTTATTCTTAACAACTACTTTCTTACCATCAACATAACTAACAACACCATCAGCCTTAGCAACCACTGTTGAACCACTATCACGAGCAGCAATATACTCAACACCAGTACCTACAAAAGGAGCTTCAGTCTTAAGAAGTGGCACAGCTTGACGTTGCATGTTAGAACCCATAAGAGCACGAGTAGCATCATCATGTTCAAGGAAAGGAATACAACTAGTAGTAATAGATACAACTTGTTGAGGAGATACATCTATATAATCAACCTTATCAGGAGAAACAAGTAAATTTTCACCACGATAACGAGCAGCTACAGTATCATCAATAATCTTATTATTATCATCAGTACCAACAGTAGACTCAGCAATAATAACATCATTTTCCTCACTAGCAGTTAAATAATGAACATCATCCATTATAATAGAATTCTCAACCCTACGATATGGAGTTTGAATAAAACCATAATCATCAATCTTAGCATAACTAGCAAGTGTAGTAATAAGCCCAATATTAGGTCCTTCAGGAGACTCAATAGGACATATCCTACCATAATGCGACTCATTAACATCACGAACATCCATACCAGCCCTATCACGAGAAAGACCACCAGGCCCTAAAGCACTAAGTCTTCTCTTATGAGTAAGTTCCGCAATAGGATTATTTTGATCCATAAATTGAGAAAGTTGAGAACTACCAAAGAACTCCTTCAAAATAGCAGTTACAGGTCTTATATTAATAAGAGTCTTCGGAGTAACTTCATTAATATCTTGAGTAGTCATTCTTTCACGAATAACCCTTTCCATACGAGTAACCCCTACCCTAAATTGATTTTGTAAAAGCTCACCAACTTGACGAATACGTCTATTACCAAGATGATCAATCTCATCAAAATTACCAATACCTTGTAAAAGATTTAAATAATAAGAACAAGAAGCATAAAAATCAGAAATAGTAAGTCTCTTAGAATCAATAGACCCATCATTACCAATAATACTAACAACATCCTTAGTACCAGGCTTATAAACCTTAACAATTTGAACCTTATTATAAGCATCAAGCTCATCATTAATCTTAACCTCTACAAGACCATAACCATCTTCCATAACAGGACGAATCTCATCTAATACAGCTCTAGTAACAACAGTACCCTTAGCAAACTTAACCTCATCAGATACAACAATATCCTCAGCAAGAGTTTGACCCAAAAGTCTATCAAGAACATTAAGTTTAAGATTAAACTTATATCTACCAACCTTAGCTAAATCATATCTAAACTCATCAAAAAATCTAGTAATAATTTGATTCTTAGAACTATCTAAAGTCGCAGGTTCACCAGGTCTTAACTTCTCATATATTTCAATTAATGCCTCATCAGTATTCCTAGTATAATCTTTACTTATAGTATTTTCAATAATATCAGATCTACCAATTAAAGAAATTATATCTTCATCACTACTAAGACCAAAAGCCCTAAGCATAGTAGTAAGAGGAACCTTTCTAGTCCTATCAATTCTTACATATAAAATATCCCTAGCATCAGCCTCAAACTCAAGCCAAGTACCACGAGTAGGAATAATTTGAGAAGTAATAAGAAGTCTACCATTCTTATCAATTTCCTTATTAAAGTAAACACTTGGAGATCTAACAAGTTGAGATACAATAACCCTTTCAGCACCATTTATAACAAAAGTACCACTATCAGTCATAAGAGGCATATCCCCTAAAAATATCTCTTGTTCTTTCACTTCACCAGTTTCATTGTTAAAAAGTCTAACATCAACTTTTAAAGGTGCAGCAAAAGTAGCATACCTTTCTTTACACTCTTTAACAGAATACCTAGGTTCATCAAAATGATAATCACCAAATTCCAAAGATAAAGTACCAGCAAAATTCTCAACTGGAAATAAATCTTCAAAAACTTCCTTAATACCATTTTCAATAAACCAATGATACGATTTCTTTTGAATTTCTAGTAAATCAGTCAACTCATAAGTATTCTTAATCCTAGAAAAACTTCTACGTGTGCGGTGGTCCCCACATTTTATAATTTTGTATGCCACAAAATTCACCCCTACTTTCAAATTTTCAAAAATCTTTGCCACAAAATAGACAAATAACCAACTTATATTATTACCATAAAACACTCAAGTTGTCAATTAAAAATAAATTTAATTACAAAAAAACCTTTATTTTTTTTAAGAACAACAACATAATCAACTT
>CAZBFY010000103.1:0-3622 GCA_964491445.1 uncultured Mycoplasma sp. | reverse complement strand
ATTTCTACTTGTAAATCAAATCAAAAAAGCGGACATTTTTACTTAAAAATCACATAAAAGAAAAATATGTTGTATTATCAAACCATTTATGCTATATTCATATTAGAATAAAAAGGAGTATACATATGAAAGAAGAAAAACTAGATAAATTTATAGAAAAACTAGAACCATATCTAATCTTAGTAATAATATCATCCTTTGTAGGAGTCCTCGGTGGAGTACTAGGAGCACTATTCATAAAAACATTAGACATATTTACAGGAATAAGAAACACACTACCATATATAATATTACTAATGCCATTAATAGGAATACTAATAGTATATCTTAACAAAAAATGGAAAACAGATAAAGACGGAATAGAAATAGTAAACAAAGCAATAACACAAAACACCGAAATAAACGACAACACAGTACCTAGCATGTTCATAATCACAACACTATCACATCTTGCAGGAGCCTCAGTAGGAAGAATGGAAGCCCCAATAAAAATAGGAGGAGGAATCGGAGCATACGTAGCAAAATTCTTCAACCAAAAAAAAGAAAACAGAGCAACAATAATAGCAAGTGGAGTATCAGCACTCTTCGGAGCAGTCTTCGGAACACCCCTAACAGGAACAATATTAGCATGCGAATTATGCTTCACAAAAACAAACAAAAAACCAATTTATGTTATACCAGTACTCCTAGCATCATGTTTCAGCAGATTCATATGCTTCTCACTAGGACTAGACAGCTTCATAGACAAACTAATCTATATCCATCACGCAGATTACACCTTAAAACAAATAATACCGATACTCTTATTAATCGGAATATGCACACTATTCGCTCTAGTATTTAACAAAATACAAAAAACAACCAAACAACTATTTCAAAAAATAAAAAACGATTACATAAGAATAACAATAGGTTCATTAATAATGATAGGATGCCTATACCTAATAGGAAACACACTATTCTGTGGGAACGACACAACACTAGTAGAAAAAGCCCTAGAAAATAACCAAATGTGGTACACATTCATACTAAAAGCAATACTAACATCACTATGCCTAGCAATAGGATTCAAAGGAGGAAACATAGGCCCCGCATTCATATGCGGAGCAACCCTAGGAATTCTCTTATCAACATTCTTAGGAATAGATCCCCAAATGGGAGCAGCCATAGGAAGCATAACCCTTTTCGGTGGAGTAACAGGATGCATAATAAGTGCAACAGTCCTAGGAATAGAAATATTTGGTATAAAATCAATAGCATTCTTCATCATAATAGCATTACTAACCAAATACCTAATAAAACAAGAACTAATAGAAAAAAAATTTTAAAGGAGAAATATTATGTACTTATTCTTAATGATAACAGGATTCCTATTCATAATAGGACTATCCATCTTATTTAACTATTTATACGAACTATTTCCAATAAACAAAATAACAAACTTCTTATCACCAAGAGAAAATACAACATTCAACAAAATAGGAATATCAATAATACCAATTATACTATGGTCCCTAATAGAAATACCACTCCTATCAACAAATTACTACTTTATACTAGGAATAATACTGAATATAATAATAAACATGTCAGTAGTATACGTAATAAAATATGGTTATAACCTAATAAATAAAAAAGAAAACAACATAGTAAACATAATCTCAATAATATCAGGAACATTCTTCGGACTAACAGTAAACTACTTAAGCCTACTAATAGGAATAACAAAAAAAATAAATCAAATGTACTCAGTAATAGGAATACTAATACTAATAGCAATATACATACTAATAAAACTATTCCCACCAAAAAGCAATTTTTTCAGAAAAACAAGAGAAATATAGCAAAAACTATATTTTTTTTAAAAACAAAAAAGGACAAAAGCCCTAATCATCAGAAACAATAAACTTATTAACAGTAAGAACAACCAAACACAAACAACCAACAAAAAAATTCAAACTAAAATAAAAATCATTAATACCAATAGAAATACTACCAACTAAACTATATTTATATGCAATAAAACAAAAATACCCATGCAAAACACAAACAACAATATTATTAAGTAACCCATATTGTTCCCCCTTAAACTTAGCAAAAAACATAACAAAAGAAACAATAGAATAAATAATAACACAAACCAAACAACAAATCCCCATTTTCAAAGACAAAAGCCCAGGATATAAAACAATAATACCATATAAAAAACAAATAAAACTAATATACTTAAAATAATAAACCAAATTTCTAAACAAAGACATATTAATTACTCTCCGAATTAAAAGGATTAACTATCATATCATACATACTATTAAGCTCACCAATAGTATTTTTAGAAGACTCTACAGAATCATTATTAGATAAAGGACTAGACTCCAAAGAATTACTACTAGAATCACTATTAACACTAATATTATCAGTTAAAGAACTAGATTCTAAAGAATTAGTATCAGAACTATTATTAACCACATCAGAAGAATCACTATTAACCCTAAGTTTATCAAAAGGATTAGATTTATTAACATTTTCTGTTGAAATATTATTATTAGCAGTAAAAACAGAATCATCAGACTTAATAAGCCCCTCATGACTACGATTATCATCATCCAATAAATCTTTAAACTTTTGATCAAAAACAATTAAAAACTTCTTAATAACATCAGGATAAACAGCTTTAGAATTTTCTATTGCCTTTCTAACATGAGTAGCAGTCACCAAATCTTTGTTATCAAAAAGAGCCTCAGAAAAAGCCTGACTAAATAAAGTAATAGGAACATCAGGATAACGACCAGCAGTTTCATAAACACGATTATACTCAGTAGTAAGCTCAACAACAAAACGAGCAAGTTTTTCACGAATAAAAGGAGAGTAGGCCATCTTAATACCTGTAGAATGCTCAATACGAGGAATAACCCCAACAACTATTTTAGTAGTCATATCTTGATCAGGTTCAGCAACATCAATTCTTTGAAAACGACGAGTAAAAGCCTTATCACGAAGAATATATCTTTCATATTCATCAGTAGTAGTAGCACCAATAACCTTTAAATCACCACGACCAAGACCAGTTTTAAACATATTAGCAAAATCAAGAGCAGTTTCACTAGTAGCATTAATCAAAGTATGAATTTCATCGATAAACAAAATATATTTCTCATGTTCCAAAATCTCATCAATTAAAGTTTGAACCCTAGAATCCCCAGTTTCAGAAACAGTCCCCATAAGAGCCTGAGTATCAACCTTTATAATAGTATACCCCTTAAGAGCATCAGGAACCTCATTACGCTGAATCAAATAAGCAAGCCCCTCAACTATCGCAGTTTTACCAATACCAGGCTTACCAGTTAAAATAGCACTCTTATCAGGAGTCAGCAAAACCAAAGCAAGCTCCTTAATCTCCTTATCACGCCCTATCGCAGGATTAACAACATACTCTTGAGAAGTAAAATCAATTCCATATCTCTTAATAAAACTATTACCATTACTAGGCATAAAACACCCTCCAATCATTTATATTAATAGTATAAAATATTTTAACAATTAATTCAATAAAAAAACTTGTCAAACATGTGATTTTTAAGTAAAAATGTCCGCTTTTTTGATTTGATTTACAAGTAGAAAT
>CAZBFY010000102.1:0-3687 GCA_964491445.1 uncultured Mycoplasma sp. | reverse complement strand
ATAACACATTTTCACTTTTTCTTTTTATTGATTATTTTTGCCGAAACTCAAAATAGTCCTATCTTTTTATTAGTTTTTATTACAAAATAGTAATAAAAAGACTAAAGATTATTTTTCTCTAGTCTGAACTGTAACATTTTATATTATATTAATCTAAGTTTTTCATATATTCTTCATACTGATCTACTATTTCATTAGGTTTTCCATCACCTTTTAAAACACCATCATTTATCCAAATTACTCTATCACATAACTCTCTAAGAGTTTTTGAACTATGAGATACAATAATTACTGTTCTATCTTCATCTGAAATTAATTCTTTCATTTTATTATAACTTTTTTGTTTAAAACGAATGTCTCCTACTGAAAGAACTTCATCTATAAACATAATATCAGTCTCAAGTATTGCAGTTATCGCGAAAGCAAGTTTAGAGTACATACCAGATGAATATGAATTAACTGGTTTATATATAAAATCTCCAAGTTCTGAAAACTCTATAATATCATCTAATCTTTCTTTTATTTGTTCTTCAGAATATCCTAATAAAAGTCCAGAAAGGAATATATTTTCATATCCAGATAATCTTCTTTGGAAACCTACTCCAATAGATAAAAGTGATATAGAATTACCATGTAAATCTATTGAACCAGAATCAGGAGAAAAAATACCTGCTACTGCTCTTAAAAGAGTTGATTTACCTGAACCATTTTTACCACATATACCTAATATTTGTCCTTTAGGTATTTCAAAAGATACACTTTTTACAGCATGAAACTCTTTTGCATTTATTAAATTTTTTATTCCAGATTTAGCAAGAGAAAACTTTTTTATATCTTTATAAAATATATTTAAGTCTTTTACCGTTACAGCAATTTCTCTTTTTCCTTTTTTATTATCCATTATTTCATCACCTTTACATATGTATTTTCATACTTATATATAGTCCTTATTCCAATTAGAGAGATTATTAGTCCTAATACTATCCAAATCATCAATAATAATAAATCTGGAGATTTTTGATACATTAAACTATCTCTAAAGAATGTTATTATAGCTGCAACAGGATTAAACTCTTCTAATATTTTGTTATATGGCTCTGGTACTCTTGTTGCAAGTGAAAAGAATACTCCTGACATATAAAACAACATTCTAAGCACTATAGGTACTAAGTTCTTTAAATCTTCAACAAAGACACCAAAATGCATAAGTATAGTAGCTATACCAAAAGTAAATAAATAAAGAGCCATAAATATTGGTATAAAGAATAATACATTCCATGATATAGGTATTTGATATATAAACATACATATTATAACTAAACTAAATGAAATTAAAAATTTAATAGTTTTAACACCCATATTTGTTATTAATAAAATAAATTTTGGTACATATACTTTTATAACAGTATCTCTATTATTTCTAACTAAATTTACTGCTGATGTAAGTGTTCCTTGAAAAAAATTCCAAGTAGTAAGACCAATAAATACAAATACAGGAAAGTATTCTATATTAGAATTAAATACAATTATTGATATAAAAGTATATATAAGCATAAAACATATTGGGTTTAAAAACAACCATATCCAGCTTAAATAAGAACCTGTAACTTCAGTCTTTAATTGTGATTTTGTTGCATATACTATATATTTATGATATTTTTTTAAATCATTAATAAATCTATTTATCATCGCTATCTACTTCTTTCTTTAAATTACTATTTTCATATTCTTTTGGAGTATTAAAATCTATTGTATCTTTGTCTACTAATATAAAGTTTTTATCTATTTTCTTTATATCAAACTCTAAGTTCATATATGACTGATATACTTGCCAGCCTTTACAATTCTTTATTTTTTTATCTAAATATAGTTGTCTTACTCTTTCTACATGTTCTTTAAATAACTTACCATTTTTTATTTTTATAGCTACTATTGATTTTTCATTTCCAAAGAAAATAATATCTTTTGTTTTAGTATTTAATATTATATCCATTGATTCATCTGGATAATAAGTATCTCCGTATAAGAAACATGTATCGTCTTCAATTAACTCATTTGTAAATCTATCTATTTCAAGAACATTATTTAAAGGTTCATACCTAGTAGCACCCTCAATATCATATATTTTATCATGAGATGTTATTATAACATTAGGTTTATCTAACTTTTCATTAAGTTGCCTAACTGTTCTTTTTATAAGAGGTTCTCCATTAATTGTAACAAAGTGTTTTGGTATATTTCTATAATTATTCCATCTATTAGCTTTTCCATCACACATTATTATATATTTCATTTTCATCACCTAATTATTTATATTTTTTATAATATAGTCTACTATTAACTTAGTAGAACATCCAAGCCTCTTTGGTAAATACTTTTCTCTAAACTTAACATATGCTTTTATATCATAAGAATCATTATTTATTATTTTAAATAAATCTTTAATATTATCTGAAGTACAAGTTGGTAAAACTTTCTTTGCATCTAAATTAATACCGTTTTCACTCATATATTTGTCATAATCATAAGTATAAAATAATACTTTTTTATTTAATATTGCAGCTTCTAAACATATAGATGAATAATCTGTTATTACATAGTCTGCGACTGTAAGAAGTTCTATATTTTTAAAACCAGGACATTCATAAATAGTGTTATGATCAAACTCAAGTGGTTGATTAGGATGTCCTCTTACAATTAGTATAAAATCTTTTTTATTATACTCTTTGAACATTTTTAAAGGTCCATCTACATCATAAGTTCTAAATGTAGGTACATAGTACACTATTTTTTTATTTTTAAACTCTGGATATTTTTTTAATACTTCTTCTTTAAATTTTTTCTCATTGTTTAATAAATAATCTATTCTAGGAAGTCCGTAATGCAATAATACATCTTTTTTTACGTTAAATCCCTCTTCATAAAATTTATCAAATGCAGAACCACCTGCTATGATATTAGTATAGTTTTTATGCATACACATAAGCTTAGCTATTTTACTACTTCTTCCAGATTTTGTATCAAGACTTTGATATCCTGACTTCTTAATTTTACCAATAGAATGCCATATTTGCAAGACTATAAGGCTATTTTTATGTTTTAATATACATACTGGTATAGAATATGAATCAATAATTGCTACTTTAGAAGTCGCTAAATGAAACATTTGTCTTAGTATTGTAAAAAAATATAATAGTTTATCAAATACACTATTTCCTATTCTTTTACATAAGAATACCATTTTAATACTTTTATCTCTTTCTTTTATTTCATCTCTTATCATACTAAAATCTATATTTATATCATTTGTTTGTCTACTTATAAATACTATCTTTTTATTATTAGTAGGTAATAGTTTTAAGAAAAAGTATATAAACTTTAATAATGTTTTAAATAATTTAATTAAAATTGTTTTCATATTACTATATTTACAATAATATTATTGTATTCCTTTCATTATTTTGACTTTCTAGTTTTTCAAAATTAATATAACTGCTTACTACATTTTTTGTATGTTATTGAAATCTAAATATAATTTATTTCACAAAAGATTATGCATCAAACTTTCTTAATACATTTATTTTGAATTATATCATAAATATAATAGTTAATCAAACGCATAAAAGTCAGAAGGGTGTAAAAAATTTTTAGGGGTAAAATAGTAGTTACGACATACTTTTAAAGTAG
>CAZBFY010000101.1:0-3783 GCA_964491445.1 uncultured Mycoplasma sp. | reverse complement strand
CTTTAATCAATTAATAAATTGTTACGAACTGATAAGAATATTTCCCCCTGAAGGAGCCGAAAGGCTCCATTTTTGTTTATATTAAAGGGTTTTAGACCTATTAAGTAATTTTAGGTACACTTTTAGGTACACAAATTTAAAAAATAACTAAAAAACTATGTTTTGAGTGGTAATAATATATTTATATATTATTACCATAATAAAAACCAAAAATAGAGAAATTTAGAGTGTTAAAAAGCATATCTAAATTTTTTTAGTTATATTGACAAAACTAATGATAAATGTTATAATTTCATTAGCTTTGTCAAAGGAGGGATATTATGGAAAGGATGACAATAAAAGAGTTTAAAGAACAAAGTAATATAGAAATTATTGAATCAATTATGAAAATGAATAATGGATATGTTACTTCAAAAGAACTATCAAATCTTGGAATTCATAGAATGTATCTTAATATAATGAAAGAAAAAGGTATGATAGAAAAAGTAGGTAATGGTATATATATAGATTCTAATAAAATAGAAGATATTTATTTTATTTTTAGTTTAGAACTTTCAAATGTAGTTTATTCGCATATGACAGCACTTTATTTTCATGGACTTTCTATCAAAGCACCAAATGATAAATATGATATAACAGTACCAAATAATTATTTTAATTATAAAATAAAAGAACATAACGTTTTTTATGTTGATAAAGATATTTATGAACTAGGTCTTACTGAAGTTAAGACACCAATGGGAAACAGCGTAAGAGTTTATGATGTAGAAAGATGCATTTGTGATATTATTAGATCTAAAAATAGAATGGATTCAGAACATATTAAACATAGCGTAAAAGAATATATAAAAAGAAAAGATAAAGATCTAGTTAAACTATCTAATTATGCTAAAGAGATGGGAATTAAAGACGAAGTAATGAATTATATAGAGGTATTTTATGAATAGTATGCAATTAAAAGATAAATTAAAAAACATTTCAAAAGAAAAAAATGTAGATTTTAATACATTACTTAGACTTTATATGTACGATAGATTTATAGAAAGATTATCAGTTAGTAAATATAAAGATAATTTCATCTTAAAAGGCGGATTCTACTTAAGTACATTATTTGGAGTCGAAAATAGAACTACAATGGATATTGATACTGCTTTTAAAAACGCAAATTTTAATGAAGAAACAATAGTTAAAATGATTAAAGAAATAGTATCAATAGAAATAAACGATAATGCAAAACTTAGTTTTTTAGGAATATCACCAATAAGGGATGAAGATGAATATGGAGGTTTTAGAGCTGATATTCAAATTGGAATAGATAATATTAAAGAAAAATTTCATATTGATATAGCTACAGGAGATCCAATTACTCCAAAAGAAATAAATTACAAATATAAACCAATTCTAGGTAATAGCTATGTAAAACTATGGGCATACAATATTGAAACAGTATTAGCAGAGAAGATAGAAACAATATTGAGTAGAGTAGAATTAAATGGAAGAATGAGAGATTTCTATGATATTTATTTAATTTATACAAAAGATTGGAGTAATATTAATTTAGAACATTTTAGAAAAGCAATAGAAAAAACTTTCTCTAAAAGAGAATATGTTGGAGAACCATTACTTGCTTTAGATTTAATTATAGATAGTAACATACTAAAAGATAGATGGACAAGTTATCAAAAAAGATATGAGTATGCAAGAAATATAGATTTTGATGATATATTAATTTGTCTAGAAAAAATTATTAATGTAATAGTTCTTGAAACAGTTTAGTAGGTGATATATATTGATAAGAACAATAGAACGAATAAAATTAAATGTAGAAAATGCGGAGATATAATTGAATCTATTGATGTTCACGATTTTAAATGGTGTTCTTGTGGTGCAGTTGCTGTAGATGGTGGACGTGAATATTTAAGAAGATTAGGAAATAAAGAAGACTTTGAAGAATTATCTCATTTTATAAAATTAGCAGAAATTACTACCGAAAGTTTTGAAATAGTAAAAAACGCATTAAGTAAAAAAGAAATATCATTTAGCAATACTCATTGTCATGTTTGCGGATCTGATTATATAAGTTTCCAAAAGGGTGATGGAGAATTAATAAATGGTGATGATACAATAGCTCTTGTATGTCATGATTGTAAAAAGGTGTATGGTTTTAGTGATGTTAACTATAAAGACGAAAAATATAGAGAAATTTAGAAAATGATTTAATAAATTAGTTAGGAGTGGGAAAATGGAATTGTTTGACGAAGGAAGAACAGATGAATATTTAAATTTAAATTCTGATAAGATAAAAAAGAGATATATCAAATGTCTGATGAAGAAATTATGACATGTGATTTTACTGAATTGTGTGATTACTTATATGAAAAATATAAAGTTTTACCTATTATTCTTTATGAATAAAGTATGGAACAAACAATAATAGAAACAAAAGTAAAAAAGTATAATCCATTTTTTTCGAGTCGTCTATATGACCAAGAGTATTTTTTAATAGATGGAGTAAATATCACTTATAAAATTCCGTATGATGGAGATTGTTCGTTGTTACATCTTAAGCCAACTCATTATTGGATATATGACAATTTTGATGTTAACTTTTTAGAAACACCATATGATAAGCAATGTAGTTCAATAGAAATATCATTAGATTATACTAATAAAGAATTACATGATAAAGGACAACAAATGCAAGAATATGTCAGAGAGAACTTTGAAAATAAATTTAGAAATTATAGAATTATAATAGGTCATATCAATACTGAAGTTAATTCCTATAATGATAAATTGAAAGAATATATACTTAAATGTTTAGATGAAAGAAAGCAAAGAGCTGCATCAATTAATTTAATTAGCAAAATGTTAGAAATTCCGTTAAAAAAATCTAAAAACGCTCCTAATGTTCATCCTATTACTTTAGAGAGAATAACGAGAGTGCCCGTAGCTAAACCGACCAAAAAAATATTACCAAATGAATATTCAATTAGTGACAAAGACTATGAAAATATAAATAACATAATTTTAATGAATGGAACCACAATGGAACAAATAGTGCGAACATATTATAAAAATAATGAAGAAAAATTACGTGATCATTTATTAGCGACTTTAAATATACATTATCAAAATGCAACGGGAGAGACATTTAGAAAAGTTGGTAAAACAGATATAAATATAGAATTTGATAATAAAGCAGCGTTTATAGCTGAATGTAAAATATGGTACGGAGAAAAAGCTTTTAATGATGCTGTTCAACAATTGCTTAATTATTCTACATGGAAAGATTTAAAGTTATCTTTGATAATATTTAACAAGGAAAATCGTTCATTTATTAGTATTCTTGAAAAAATAGAAAAATGGGTTAAAGAAAATACAAAATCATATAGTGTAGAAAGAAAAAATGTGTGGAATTGTGTTTATTATAGAAATGATATGGAAGTTAATATAAAATTAAATATATCTGTATTTGATTTATATATAGATGAACAACTATATAAGAACAAATAGTATATATATGATAATAAATCTATTGATAAAATAAAAAAAGAGACCTAGTCCGTTAAAGGACTAGGTCATCTTTGCTTTTAGATTTAATTATTTCATATTCATCATAATCATATGACTCTTCTTCTGACTTGGATAAAGTTTCTTTATGTTCTAATAATATAGTTGGTTTAGTCTCAATAATATTATTATTTAATCTACTATTTTGTAGTTCGATAATATTAACAATAGTATCAAGTCTATTTTGATACATATGAGAATATGTATTTA
>CAZBFY010000100.1:2938-3904 GCA_964491445.1 uncultured Mycoplasma sp. | reverse complement strand
AAATAAAGGATTAGGGAGATTTTAGTTTGCCAAAAGTGTTAAATTCAGGATTATAACTTACTCTTTCTTGCTGTAAATACTTTGTTACACTAGGTATTATCATTGCAGTTAATATCCCTAACAACACTATTGTTGCTAATACTTCTACTAAAGTAAAACCTTTATCATTCTTCATATACATCCCTCAATTATATAATACCACATAAAATAAGTTTTTAAAATAAAATTCTAATTTTTTTAAAATAAAATTCTAATTTTTTTCTAGACCTTTTAATGCTTCATCAAAAGTACTAACACTAATTAGTTTAAATCTATAATTCTTATCTTCTTTTATTCTTTTAGCTTCTTTATAGTTTTCTTTTGGCACTAAAACAATATCAGCTTTTTTTCTAGAAGCCGCTAATAATTTATGCTTTACTCCTCCTATTTCTCCAATATTTCCTTCTATATCTATTGTACCTGTTCCTACAACTTTTTTTCCTTTTGTTATATCTTCTTCTACTAATTTATCATAAATAGTAAGTGCTATCATAAGCCCTCCAGAAGGTCCTGCTTGTTTTCCATTAAACTTAAAATCTACTTCTGGATCACTTTTATAAGTTACTTCATTTGATAAAACTACCCCTAGTTTCTTTTCGTTATCTATTTCTATTAATTCATTTGTAGTCTCTACTAATTCTCCATCTCTTTTTACTGTTATATTTATAACTTTATTAGAAGTGCTAATAATCTTACTCATTTCATTATAATCTGTTATATATTCTCCATTTACTTTTAGTATTTGATCTCCAACTTTTAAATTAGTCTTAGAAGCTTTATCTATATAAATTACATAAAACTTACTTGATGCTATTTCTACTTTCTTACCAGCTTTTTCAAAAGCAACTTTAGTAGCAGCATCTAGTGAAGATGTAAACATAAGTTTTTCTCTATAAGCATATTCTTCTGCTTCCTCTTCTTCAATAT
>CAZBFY010000100.1:0-2928 GCA_964491445.1 uncultured Mycoplasma sp. | reverse complement strand
ACTTGTTCTTGTTTTTCTCTATCATAAGATGGTATTACATATGAAAGTAAATAAGTAAGTACTACTCCTTTTGCTTCTTTTACGTATAAAGCTTCTAAAGAACCTTTTGTTTCTGTTTCATCTTTTATACTTATTTTATCTTTAAGATCAATAGTACCCCCACCCATTTTTATATAATATGGTACTGGTATTAATAAACATAATGTTATCACTATTGGTAAAAAAAATGAAACTACATCCTTTGGACTTTTAAAAAATTCTTTTAAATTTTCTTTTATTTTTATTAATTTATCGTTCTTCATATTTATCTCTCCAATATAATTATAACAGGAATATAGGTGAAATATGAAGAAAAAGTTATACTCTTTTACAATTATTATTACTTTTATTATTTTAATAGTAAATATATTTGTAAAGTCAAGTGTTTTGACTGAAACAATAGTTTTTTCTATAAACTTATTTATAAAAAATATATTACCATCTTTATTTCCTATGTTTATTATATCTTCTATATTAGTAGATATTGATATTCCTATTGTTATAGGTAATATGTTTAGAAAAATAACTAGTATTCTATTTAAAACTAAGGGAGAAGCTGCTTTTGTTTTTTTTATGAGTATGATAACAGGGTTCCCCAGTAGTGCTAAATATATAAATGATTTGATTGATAAAGATTTAATTAATGAAAAAGAAGCAGAAAAAATACTTATGTTTTCTTTCTTTTCTAATCCTTTATTTATAGTAAATACAGTAGGAATTATGTTCTTAGGAAGTATTAAGATTGGGTTTATGTTACTCATATCACATATAATTGGTAATATAGTAGTAGGACTTATTTTTAGAAATTATAATAGTACTAATATAAAAAATGATAATAATAAAATAATAAATAGTTTAAAACATCTAAATTATAAAATAAATAATACTAATATATTTACTACTTTAATAAAAAGTATTAGAAATAGTCTTGATACACTTATAAATATATTTGGTATTGTTACTTTTTCTTTAATTATTATAAATATTTTGTTTAAAGATATAAATATGTTTAATATACCTTTAATTGGTATTACTGAAATGACTAGTGGTTTAAAATATTTATCTATTTCTAATATTGATATAAATATAAAAATAATATTATCTATGTTTTTTATATCATTCGGAGGTTTTTCTGTTCATTTACAAATAATGAGTATATTAAATGAAAAAAAGGTAAAATACTTACCCTTTTTAATAGCAAGACTAATACATGGTATTATTAGTGTTATATTTATTATCCAAATGGATAAACTATTTTAAAACCATAATTCTTATCATTATCTACTATATAGTATGGAAAATCTATAATAAATAGTTTTGAGTCTTCATCGTATTTAATTGATGGAGTTTCAGTTTGTGTTTCATTATCTCCAACACTAGTAGTATTTCCTATAACTACATAATCTTGATCTGGAATAGGTTCAAATACACTATCATAGTATATACCATATTTAGAAGAAGTTTCACTACTAGGAGAAATATTGAGTGCTATTGTTTGATAGTTAGTTTCACTACCATCAAGATAACTATAGACAGCACATGGATAAATATTTTTACACATACCATTTAATTCTATAGAAGTTTTTGAAAGATCCTCATTAATTGCACAAGAAACATCACTTTCTTTAGCACATGCCCACTCACTAGAACTAGAATCTTTATACGCTATAACAGTTACTTTTTTCTTTGAAAGATCATAGTGTATTTGATTATTTATAGTAGAAGAATACTCAGTAAAATCTTTAGCAATTTGTTTATTATCAAGTTCTACTTTAACATCCATTATAAGATTAAACATGCCTATTACTATAACAAGTAATAGTGAGAAAGTAACTATAAGTTCTACTATAGTCATACCTTTATTATTCATTTTTATTACCTCCATTTATTTAGAAGATTATTAATTTTCTTGTGTTACCATGGCTTTATTTGGCACTATTATAGCACGAGTTGAGTAAGTGTCGTTTGCTTCTCCCGTAAAATAGCTTGATGCAAATATACCAATGGTATTAGGACTATCTTCAGTTCTATCACTATCTACTTTGCTATTTCCACCTCTAAAAAACCATGGTGATGTATTAAATGCAACACTAGCTTCGTCTCCATACCAAGCAAACTTAATTTTTTGGTTCTTATTATATAATTCTTTTATTCCATCTCCTAATTTACTTCTATATATTTCTAATCTTAGTTCTCCAGTTTTGTATTTATCTATATACTTATCATATGGAAAAGATTCGAAATTCACAGCTCCAATTATCATTGTTGAACCATCATTATTTACTACATTTGACATAGTATATTCACGAGAACCACCACTCATGTCATATACTCCATATATATTTCCTGTTGTACTTGCTACTTTGCTTATATCTTTTGTCGTACTTTTTTTGTTTGTATTGTAATTTAATAAATATCCATCATAAGTATAATATCCATATGTATTATACTGTATTGTTGAAGTTTGGTCTGTATATGTTCCATTTATTGGGCTTGAGCCACTTACATTACCTCCACTTCTTCCTGTATAATGATCTTCACTATTATTTATAAAAACTTCTCTACATGTTCCATCAGTACATGTTCCATATTTTGAGTGTGATAAATATGCTACTGCTCCCCATTCACTATTTTTTATCATATGTGTATCTGTTGTTGTATTTAAACCATATATATTATTATTGCCATTCATTGCCATTATATTAGTTTCAAATGTACTTACACTTGCATTTCTATAAGACATAACATTTGGCTTTACTAAAGGCTCTATTCCTGTTTTGTTACAATTTTTTTGTTTGCTGCTTTCATCTATACTTTTATAGCATTCATTCATTTCAGAGGTTCTTACTTCAAATTTTCCCATCCAAAAACCTGTTAATTCATCATCTC
>CAZBFY010000099.1:0-4029 GCA_964491445.1 uncultured Mycoplasma sp. | reverse complement strand
GAATATCAAGTTACAAATCATGCTCAGTATTTAATTATAAAAATGTTAGCTGCTAAATATAGAAATATTGCTTGTATTGGGGATAATGATCAAAGTATTTATATGTTTAGGGGTGCTAATTATAAGAATATTTTAAATTTTGAAAAAGATTATAAAGATGCAAAAGTAATAATGCTTGAACAGAACTATAGATCTACTAAAAATATACTTGATGCTGCTAATAGTGTTATAAAAAACAATACTTTTAGAAAAGATAAAAATCTATGGAGTGATAAAGGTATTGGAGATAAAATATCTTTTTATAAAGCATATGATGAAGTAGATGAAGTATTTTATATTATAAGAAAAATAAAAGAGCTTATTTCTAAACAAGTGCCTTTAAGTGATATAGCAGTTCTTTATAGAACTAATGCTCAGTCTAGAGTATTTGAACAAGAATTATTAAAACAAAATATACCTTTTAGAATAGTAGGAAGTTTTTACTTTTATAGTAGAAAAGAAATAAAAGATTTACTTGCATATTTAAGATTAATACTTAATAGTGATGATGATCTTAGTTTAATTAGATGTATTAATACTCCGAAAAGGGGAATTGGGCCTAAAACTATTAGTGAATTAGAAGAGACTGCTAGTATGAATAATACAAGTATGTATAATGCTATTGTTGATGGAAAAGCTTTATCTTTTAAAAAGATAATAGAAGAATTAAAAGAGGATTTAATGAATTGTTCTTTAACAGAGTTTATAGATAAAGTACTTGATAAAAGTGGTATGAGACAGGCTTTAAAAGATGAGAATAGTTTAGAAGCTGATATAAGACTTGAGAATTTAGAAGAGTTTAAGTCTGTTACTAAGAATTTTGAAGAGAGAGTAGGAGTTATTTCTTTAGAAGAGTTTTTACTTGAGATAAGTTTAGTATCTGATATAGAAGAGTATAAAGATGATCCTAATAGAGTAACACTTATGACTGTTCATTCAGTTAAGGGACTTGAGTATCCATATGTTTTTTTAGCAGGTTTAGAAGAGGGGATATTTCCACATAGGAATTGTTATTCTAAAGATGAAATTGAAGAAGAACGTAGACTTATGTATGTTGCTATAACAAGAGCTATGAAGAAGTTATGGATAACTAGTGCTAAAAGAAGAATGATATTTGGACAAGAGAGTTTATCTATAATTAGTAGATTTGTGAAAGAAATAGAAGATAATTTAATTGAATATGAGAATAAAGATGAAAAACCTATTGTAAAAAAAGAAAAGAAGATTCATAAAAGTGATCAAGTGTTTAATTATGGAGATAAAGTACATCATGATACATATGGTGATGGTGTTGTTATTGAAGTTACAAATACTATACTTACAGTAGCGTTTGATAAGAATATTGGTATTAAGAAAATACTTAAAAATCATAAAAGTATAAGGAGAGTGTAATTATGAAAACATTAGTTATTTTAGCGGCTGGTATGGGATCAAGATTTGGAGGTTTAAAACAAATTGAACCAGTAGGGCCTAATGGGGAGTTTATTATTGATTATTCTATTTATGATGCTAAAAGATGTGGTTTTGAAAAAGTAATATTTATAATAAAAGAAGAGAATTTAGAAGTTTTTGAAGAGACTATAGGAAAAAGAATAAAACCATATATAAACGTTGAATATGCTTTTCAAAAAGTAAGTGATGTTCCTGATGGATATAATGTTTTTGAAAGAGAAAAACCACTTGGGACAGGGCATGCTATATATTGTGCTAGAGATTTAATAAAAGATAATTTTGCCCTTATGAATGCAGATGATTTTTATGGATATGGTGGTATAAAAAAAGTATCAGAGTTTTTAGATAATGATTTAGATTTTGATAATAAAGAAAATTATGCTTTAGTAGGATATAAACTTATTAATACTATAACAGATAATGGTTCAGTAAAAAGAGGTATTTGTAATATAAAAGATAATAATTTAGTAGGACTTGATGAGAGTTTAATAGAAAAGAAAGAAGATGGTTTATATAAGACTTCGTTTAAGACACAAATAAAAGAAAAAGTAAAAGAAGATACTTTAGTATCTATGAATTTAATGGCTTTTCATAAGAACTTTATAAAACATATAGAAGATGAATTTGTACAATTTTTAGAGAAAAATAAAGATAATATGAGTAGTTGTGAGTATTTTATGCCAGATGTTGTTACTAAAGAGATAAATGAAAATGTTGCACAAGTAAAAGTATTAGAAACAGATGAGAAATGGTATGGTATTACTTATAAAGAAGATAAAGAAGATGTTGTTAAAGCTATAAGAGATATGATAGATAAGGGTATATATAAAGAGAATTTGTGGAGTTAAAAATAATGAAATAACTACTTGAAAAAGTAGTTCAGATTGTTGACAAAGTAGTATGTTCTAAGCCAAATATACTACTTTTTTAAATGGCTTATTTGAATGCGTTTTCCATCTACAAAATATTCCTACACATTTTGTAGACATTGAACAATGAGTATAATTACCAATAATACATGCACCAGCTTTGTATATAGCTTTTCTCACTTCTTCTACATTTTCTAATGGTATAGTAACAATAATTTTTACTCTATTAATATTTATATTCATTCAGAATCTTTCTCTAATCTCTTTTTTATATCTTCGATACTTGGAAGAGTATTTTCTAAATACTCAGGTATCTCTGACAAAATTTTATATTCACTTACCCCGATAGGTTTATTAATATCTTTTAAAGCAAGTTCTGCAGTTACTCTTTTTTTATCTTTGCAAAGTAATATTCCAAATGTAGGATTATCATTTTCATCTTTAATATATTTATCTACTGCACTCAAGTAGAAATTAAGTTTACCTGCATATTCTGGTTTAAATTCAGTTGTTTTTAATTCTATTACAACATAACTTCTTACTTTTAAATTATAAAACAACAAATCAATATAGTAATCTTCGTTTTCTATTTCTAAATGATATTGTCTTCCAACAAATGCAAAACCATTTCCTAATTCTAATAATAATTTAGTTATATTAGCAGTCAATTCTCTTTCAATATCTAATTCTTTTAAATCTTTATCAGCAGTTATAAAATCAAATATGTATGGATTTTTTAATAATTCTTTAGCTTGTTCATTATTTGGAGATGGTAATGTTTTATCAAAATTAGTAGTTTTATTTTCTAATAATGCTTGTCTTTCATATAATTTACTTGCAATTTGATGAACTATAACAGGTCTAGCCCAACCATTTTGAATAGCTTCCACAATATACCATTTTCTTTGTTCTTTATCTTTTACTTGATCTATTATAGTTGTTATAGAAGACCAGGGTAATTTTGCAACATGATGTTGCAAAAATTCATCATTATCAAATTCTGTTGCAAACTTTTGCATATATCTTAAATTTCTAGCCGACATACCTTTTAATGTAGGAAATTCAACTTTTAAATTAACTTTAAACCAATATTATAATACATTAAAACTAAATCTTTATTTGCACTTTCTACTATTTTATTTCTAGTAACAATTAAAGTTTTCTTAATATCATTTAATACTTCAAAATATTTATCATTATTTTTTAGCATAAAATCCCTCCTTAATAAGATCTTTCTTAATACAATTATACTATAAATACCAAGAAATCCCTAGGGTGTAAAAATTTTTAGAGGCAAATTGGTGTAACTATTCACACCCCATAAACAAAATAAAATAAAATAACCACTTGAAAAAGTAGTTGTTTTAGTGTAGAATTAGTTTATAAGAAAAGTAGAGAGTGGTGCTATATATGTTTAAGAGAAAGAATAGAGATAATAGACAAGTGTCAATATTTAACGCAAATAAAATGTCAAATAATTTACATGTGGGGGGGGGGGCATTTAAATAATACCCCTAATAAAAAACATAGTAAATTAAAGGTAATAACTTTAGTTCTTTTAGGTATGTTAATTATTGTAGGAACTAGTTATGCAGCCTTTAATTTTTCATTTAAAGGAGAAGAAAATGAAATAAGTACAAGTGATATATCACTTAAATTATTAGAATCA
>CAZBFY010000098.1:0-4070 GCA_964491445.1 uncultured Mycoplasma sp. | reverse complement strand
TTAAATATTGCATATGCAGAATATCAAAATCAGTCATAAAGTTTAACACAACTTTGTAAAAAGCAGAAACTCAAAAAATTAGTTACTTTACATTGATTATTATTTGTGTTATTATAATTAGGAAATCAAATGATGAAGACGGAAATATATGATGTTTTAAAGCGAGTTAGGTTTGGTGAGAGCTAATATTCTAGTATATTTTAGATCACTTCTGATGAGTGTTTACCGGTATGTGCGTTATAACAAATAAGACTGATATAGTGAAATAAGGTGGTACCGCGGGTTTTTACTCGTCCTTTGGTAACATCTTTTTATTTTTTTAGGAGGGAATTATGTTTAAAGAATTAAGTAAAGATAGTGTTAGTAAAGTTGAAGAGTCTTTTACTAAGTACTGGAAAGATAATAATATTTTGGAAAAGAGTATAAGTAAGGGTTCTGATTATTATGTATTTTATGATGGTCCTGCGACTGCAAATGGGTTTCCTGGGCTTCATCATATGGTTGCTAAGTTTATTAAAGATTCTGTTTGTAAGTATCATACTATGAAAGGTTCTAAAGTTATTAGAAAAGTTGGTTGGGATACTCATGGTCTTCCTGTTGAACTTGCTGTTGAAAAAGAACTTGGTTTTAAGAATAAGACTGATATAGAAGCTTATGGTATTGAAAAGTTTAATAAGAAGTGTCGTGAAAGTGTTTGGAAAAATGAAAAGGCTTTTTCTGATTTAACTGTTAAGATGGGTCAATTTATTGATCTTGAACATCCTTATGTTACTTATGATAATAATTATATTGAGACCGAGTGGTGGATTTTAAAGAAGTTTTTTGATGAAGGTTTATTTTATGAGGGCCATAAAATAGTTCCTTATTGTCCTAGATGTGGTACTGGTCTTGCTTCTCATGAGGTTGCACAAGGTTATAAGGAAGTAAGTGTTGATACTGTAATTGTTACTATGAAAAGAAAAGATGATGATTCTTACTTTTTGGTATGGACTACTACTCCTTGGACTCTTATATCTAATGTTGCTTTATGTGTTAATCCTAATGAAGACTATGTAAAAGTAGATTCTATGGGGTATAAGTTTATTTTAGCTGAAAAGCTTGTTTCTAAAGTTCTTGGTGATGATGTTACTATTCTTGAAAGGTATAAAGGTTCTGATTTAGAAGGTGTTGAGTATGAACAGTTAATACCTAGTTTAAGCGTTACAAAGAAAGCTTTTTATGTTACTTGTGATGATTATGTAACAATGGAAGATGGAACAGGTATTGTTCATTTGGCACCAGCTTTTGGGGAAGATGATATGAAAGTTGGTAAAAAGTATGATTTGCCATATTTAAATCCAGTTGGGGAAGATGGTTGTTATACTGAAGGTTTATGGGAAGGTATGAATGTATTTGAGGCTGATCTTGAAGTAATTAAGTATTTAAAGAGTAAAGATAAGCTATTTAAAAAACAAAAGATTAAGCATAATTATCCTCATTGCTGGAGATGTCAAACACCACTTATTTATTATTCTAAACCTAGTTTTTATCTTGAAGTTACTAAGTTAAAAGATAAGATTATTGAAGCTAATAAGACTGTTAATTGGTATCCATCTTATGTAGGTGAAAAAAGATTTGGTAACTGGCTTCTTAATTTAAATGACTGGGCTATATCTAGAAATAGGTATTGGGGGACTCCTCTTCCTTTATGGAGATGTAGTTGTGGTCATATGGAAATGATAGCATCTAGAGAAGAATTAATAGAAAAAGCAGTGGAAGATATAACTTCTGATATTGATCTTCATAGACCTTATGTTGATGATATTCATATTAAGTGTTCTTGTGGTAAAGTAATGAATAGAGTTAGTGATGTTATTGATTGCTGGTTTGATTCTGGTTCTATGCCTTTTGCACAATATCATTATCCTTTTGAAAATAAAGATCTTTGGGAAAAGCAATATCCTGCTGATTTTATAGCAGAGGGTATTGATCAAACTAGAGGTTGGTTTTACACACTTCTTGTAATATCTGTGTTTGTTAAGGGAATTTCTCCTTATAAAAATGTACTTGTAAATGATTTATTACTTGATTCTGAGGGTAAAAAGATGAGTAAGTCTCGTGGTAATATAGTTGAACCATTTACTACCATGGAAAAGTATGGAGCAGATACTGTTAGGTTTTATTTACCATATACTTCTCCAGTATGGACTCCTCTTAAGTTTGATATGAACGGTTTAAAAGAAGTACACTCTAAGTTTTTTAATCCTCTTAAGAATACTTATTCTTTCTTTGCACTTTATGCTAATATAGATAAAATTGATCCTAGAGATTATAATGTTTCTTATGATGATTTGGAAGAAATAGATAAGTGGTTATTTTCTAAATATAATAAGTTAGTAAAGAATGTTACTAGTTATTTTGAAGAATATGATTTAAATAAAGTTGTTAAGGAATTAACAGTATTTGTTTCTGATGATTTGTCTAATTGGTATATAAGAAGAAATAGAAAAAGATTTTGGGGTTCTGATTTAGATAATTCTAAGAAGTGTGTTTATTATACTACTTATGAAGTATTAAAAGGTCTATCTAAGTTAATTGCCCCAATTACACCATTTATTTCTGAAGAAATATATCAAAATTTAACAGGAGAAGAGTCTGTTCATTTAGCAGAGTATCCAGTATGTGATGAGAATTTAATAGATGATGCTCTTACTTTGAAAATGGATTTAGTTAGGAATCTTATATCTCTTGGTAGAAATGTTAGGGAAGAAGAAAAGATTAAGGTTAGACAACCTATTTCTAAAGTAATACTTGATGGTAAGAATAAAGATATATTAAGTGGACTTGATGATTTGATTAAAGAAGAGTTAAATGTTAAGGAAATAGTGTTTGAAGATGATTTAAAGAAATATATGAATTTTAAGATTAAGCCTAATTTTAAAGAAGCTGGTAAGGTTTTAGGAAATAAGATGAAAGATTTTATTAAGTTTTTAGATGAACTTAGTGATGATGAGATAAATAGTGTTTTAGATAAGAAGAGTATTTTCTTTGGAGATATAGAAATAACTGATAGTTTATTAGAGGTTAGATTTGAGTCAAAAGAGGGTATGAAAGTTGCTATGGAAAATGGTGATTTTATAATACTTAATACTGTTATTGATGAGGAATTAGCTAAAGAAGGTATAGCAAGAGAAGTTGTTTCTAAAGTACAAAATCTTAGAAAAGAAAGAGATTTTGATATAGAAAATAGAATTAAATTATATTATAATTCTGATAGTTATTTTGATTCTGTTTTAGAGAAATTTGGAGATTATATAAAGAAAGAGGTTCTTGCTTTAGAACTTATTAAAGATAGTTCTTTAACTGATGATTATGATATTAATGGTATAAGTGTTTATTTAGATGTTGAAAGAGTAGATAAGTAGTCTACTTTTTCTGTAATAGATTAAGGAAAGGAATTTTTATGAAAGAATTAGATTATTTAAAGAGATATGGTAGTCCTCTTTATGTGTATGATTATGAGGTTTTAAAAGATAGATGTGGGAAGATTAAGGGGTTTTCTAAAGAATTAGAGGATATTTTGAAAGTTAAAGTTTCTCTTCATTATTCTACTAAAGCTAATGGTAATTTAGAGTTATTAAGGGTTATAAGAGATGAGGGTTTGTTAGTGGATGCTATGTCTTTATTGGAACTTGAATTAGCTTTTGGAGCAGGGTTTAATAAAAATGAGATTTTATATGTTTGTAATAATGTTTCAAGTGATGAAATGGATTATGTTAGTAGTAAGGATGTTTTAATGTGTTTTGATTCTGTATCTCAGGTTGAAACTTTTGGGATTAAGCATTCTGGTTCTGATATAGTTGTAAGAATTAATCCTGGGGTAGTGGGTGTTGGTCATTCTAAGAAAGTAATTACTTCTGGTAGTGATACTAAGTTTGGTATTACTGAGGATAATTTTGATGATTTATTTAGAGTAGTTAGTAAGTATAATCTTAATATTGTTGGGGTTCATCTTCATTTAGGTAGTTTATTTTTAAATGATAAAATTAGTAGTTATGTAAAGGGTATTGAATCTTTCTTAAAGGTTGTTG
>CAZBFY010000097.1:0-4114 GCA_964491445.1 uncultured Mycoplasma sp. | reverse complement strand
TTTCTACTTGTAAATCAAATCAAAAAAGCGGACATTTTTACTTAAAAATCACAAAGTGATAATGTTTTTATTGATATTTTAAAGTGTATGTGATATAAATAAATAGAAAGAGGTAGGTAAATATGAAAAAGAATAAAAAGATAATTGTTTTATCAATTGTATTGGTGTTATGTGTTTTATTAGTTGGCATTATATATTATATTTGCTATGATGGTTTTTCTAATGATGATGAAGTAAAAGATTTTTATGTTGTTAGTAATTTAGAGAAGAATAAATATATAAAAAAAATAAATGATAAAGTTTCTTACTTAGGTAATGACCCAGTCATAGAAATAAAAGACAATGATTTATATGTTGTTAGCAATAATAGTCTTAATAAAGTAAAAGGTATAAGTGGCAGTTTAAAATATGTATATTTTTCCATGTCAGGAGATAATAATTCAAATATGTTTTTAGTTCTTACTGAGGAAGGAGATTTATATGGTGCTTCTTCTTATAACGGACTTGTAAAGGATTTTATTAAGATTAATAGTGTTAAAGTAAAAGATATATATGATTTTAATTATGGTTTAGGCAATGTTATTAATTATCCTGTTAAACCTTTAACTGTGTATGCTTTGCTTGAAGATAATAGTTTGAAAAGCGTTTCTTTTGACAATAATACTATTAAAATGAATGATTCAACTTTTGAAGACGATTTTCCAAATCCTGATGTTATTATGGGTGGCATATGTAATGGTAGTATTGATAGTTGGTGTAGTGCTTTGTACATATCTGCGAATGGTAATTTGTTTTTTAATAAATCTGCATATGGAAAAACTCCTAGTTTTAAAGAAATAAGTTTTAAAAAGAAATCATTAAAAGTAAAAGAAGCATTTTCTAAAACCATAAAAAAGAGCAATATAGATGAAATAGAAAAAATAGAGTATTACGTAATTGATCAAAAAAATAATATTTATATAATTAAAATGGATTCTGATTATAAGTTTTTGTCTATAGATAAATTTAAAGATAAGAAGATAAAAAGTTACAAGTATAATCCTGATACAAAAGTTATTAGTATTATGTATAATGATGATTCTAATGAATCTATAAATATAGACAATATTTCTTCTTTGTATTATAGATATAATAATTAAGAACTTTTTGTTCTTTTTTTATACAGTCTTTTAGTGTATAATATGTTTGGTGGTGATTAATATGATTTTACCTGCAGATAGTTATATTGTTGTTAATAAGACTATTATTACTGAAATAGATAAGCAAATTCTTATTGATTTATATCAACCTATAATTGGTAATAAAGCTGTTTCTTTGTATTTAACTTTATATAATGATTTAGAGAGAAATGCTGTTACTACTGGGGAGTTTACTCATCATCATTTATTAAGTGTTATGCAAATGTCTTTAAAGGACATAGTATTTGCTCGTGAGAAGTTAGAGGGTATTGGTCTTTTGAAGACTTATTTTAAAAAAGGTTCTGTTAATAGTTATGTTTATGCATTATATAGTTGTATAAGTGCTAATGAGTTTTTTAATCATCCTATACTTAATATGGTTTTATATAATAATGTTGGTAAGAATGAGTATAATAAGCTTGTTAGTAGGTATAAGTTACCTAGAATAGTTTTAAAAGATTATGAGGATATATCTCTTAAGTTTGATGAAGTATATACTAGTGCTTCTGTTAATTCATTTTTTACTAATGATGAGATTATATCTAGGAGAAAAGGAGAAATTATATTTAAAGATGTAGTAGATTTTGATTTATTAATATCTGGTTTGGATACTAGTATTATTAATGAAAGAGCATTTAATAAAGATGTTCGTAATTTAATAAATAATTTATCTTTTTTATATAATATAGATATTAGTACTATGCAAAATTTAATTAGGGCTAGTATTAATGAAAAAGGCTTAATTGATAGAGATTTATTAAGAAAAAGTTCTAGAAATTTTTATCAGTTTGAGCATAGTGGTAATTTACCTACGATTATTCATTATTCACAGCCTGAGTATTTGAAGAGTCCAAGTGGAGATAATACTAAGAAAGGTAAGATGATTTATACATTTGAAAATACAAATCCTTATCAGTTTTTAAAGAGTAAATATAAAAATGGTAAGGTTATTACTAGGGATCTTCAGATTATAGAAAACTTACTTTTGGATTTAAAGCTAAGTCCAGGAGTTGTTAATGTTTTATTAGACTATGTACTTAGAGTTAATAATAAAAAGTTAAATAAATCTTATGTAGAGACTATTGCTAGTCACTGGAAGAGATTAGGTATTGAAACAGTTCCTGAGGCTATGAATGCTTGTATAAAAGAACATAAGAAGTCTAATAAGAATAATAATGTAAAAAAGAAAGAAGATATTGTTCCTGATTGGTTTTATCAAAAACAAGAAGAAAAAGACATTGTTGAGGATAAAGAATTAGCAGAAATGATAAGCAATTATAAATAAAAAAGCTTAGGTTATTTACATTTGTAACCTGAGCTTTGTATTTTTTGTGTTGCTATTTTTTTAGTATCATTACGGCTAATTATAAGTGCATTTTCTCCATCTGAGTTATCTTTAGTAAAGTCATAAGTAACTTTTAAAGAAACACCATCTGCTTTATTTCTTATATGAGCATACTTATCTGATATTAGTAAGCTATATTGATCATATTTTGAATGATAATATATTTCAGCGTCTGCAGAAGTTGGAGAAAATTTCATTTCATCTTTATATTTATACTTAGAGGGTTTATCATCTTTAAAATTTATTTTAATATTAGATGTATAATTATTAGTTTCTATAGAACATTTTAAAGTTTCAGAACATCCAGTTAATATTAATGGAATAAATAGAATTAGTATTATTTTAAATTTCTTCATTGTTATCACCTCTTACATTTTATTACAATTATTTTATATTTTCAAGTAAGTTTGTTTTGTTTTTTGTTCAGTAATGTAAAGTTTATGTATATTTTTTATTTTATATTAGTTTTAAAATGCATAAATTATATTGTTAATGTTTTTTTAATATGTTATTATTTAATTAGGAGGGGATTATTTTGGATTTTAACATGGTATTAAATACAAAATTTAATAAAAAAGATATATATAGTGCTTCTTTATGTGAGACTCGTTTATCAAATGGAGAGTTTAGTATTATTTATTTAGGAGAAGTAGTAGGGTACTTTAGTGGTAGTCTTTTATTTGATTTTACTAGTGGTGATTTTTATAGTGTTCTTGAGATAAATAAAGAAGCTAAGTATAAACCTATGGGTAAATATGTTACTACTCTATCTAGAGTATATGATAAGTCTGGCAAGATTAGACCTATAGATGTGTTATGTGATTTTGAAAGTAATAATAAAGAAGAAGATAAATGTGTTAGAAAAAGGTGATTTCTTTGAAAGAAGATGTTTTAAAATCTTATAATAAAGTTAGTAATTGTTATATAGGTAATAGTAATTCTTTACATAAGTTGGGTTTAGATTCTAAAAGATTAGAGGAAGCTGCAAGTAGGCAGATACTTGATATTTTAGAACTTGATAATTATGATGTTATTTATACTAGTGGTAATTGTGAGAGTTTTTCTACTATACTATTTAATGCTAAAGGTAATGTTTGTACTGATATTTGTGAAATTAGAAGTATTTGTAATAGTATGGGTATAAATATTTCTGATAAAGATGTTTATTTGTATTCTACTAAGAGTAATAAAGTAGGAAATGCTAAGTATAACCATATTGATATAGATTTAAGTAAGAAATATGATAATTTAAATAAGTTTGATTTTATTACTATTGAAGATGATATACCTTTTTTTGGAGTTCTTTTAAAGAAAAAGAATATAGAGATTAAGCCTCTTATTAATGGAGGTAAGAGTTCTACAAAATATAGAAGTGGTACAAGTCCTACTGCTTTAATTGTTAGTTTTTCTAAGATTATTAAGCTTAAGTATAAAAGTAAATAGGTGTCTATTTATTTTTTTTGTTAAAAAAGTTTGAGTTTCGGCAAAAATAATCAATAAAAAGAAAAAGTGAAAATGTGTTATTAACAATTTCACTTTTTTGGTGTGCCGTGCATGGTATATATCTAGTTGGTGAAAGTCCAATACACGC
>CAZBFY010000096.1:0-4143 GCA_964491445.1 uncultured Mycoplasma sp. | reverse complement strand
ACCATTTTTCAATGGTTTGCGGCGATTCGTAATTTTAAAAGTGTTAAATTCCCGGTTTATGTATATGTAAATAAAGATGTAGAAGTATTTACTAGAAAATCTATGATATAAATTAAATTATTTATCTTGAAAAAGCAGTTGTTTTAATGTAGAATATATTATATATAGAAGATAAATAAGGGAGGTAGTACTTGTGTTAAGAAAAAATAATAAGTTAAAAGTGATTTCTTTAGTATTAATGGGATTATTATTAGTAGTAGGAGCTTCTTATGCTTTTTGGGAATTTAGTTATGTAGGGAGTAGTAATGTTATAAAAACATCTGATGTTTCTTTTAGATTATTAGAGTCTAATAATGAAGTAATTAATATAGAAAATGCTATTCCTATGAAAGATGAAGAGGGAATGAATCAAACAGATACAGGTAATGTATTTGATTTTGAAGTTAAATCAAAAGTAAAACAAGTAACAGATGTTAAATATATAGTTAATATAGAAGAATTAAGTGTCGATAGTGGTAAAACACAAGTACCAGATAACAAAATAAAAGTTTATGTAGAAGATTTTGCAGGTAATACAGTTTTAAAACCTACTAAAATAAGTGAATTAAATAATTATAAATTATTTGAAAAAACACATAGACATAGTACAAGTAAAGAAGAATTAAGTACAAAATATAAGTTAAAAGTATGGTTAGATGAAAGCACAGATATATTTAATAATAAAGATAAACAATTTAAATTTAAAATAGGAGTAACAACAGAACAAGATAAACAAGATGAAAATAAAACATATACTCTTAAATATAATACTAACAATGGAGTAGGAACTATTTCTAATCAAACAGTTAAAATAGGTAATTCTGTTACAATAACAGATGTAGTACCTACTAGAAGTGGTTATGAGTTTTTAGGATGGAGTACTAATAAAAGTGATAAAGAAGCAACTTATACATCAGGACAAACAGTTACACTTAATAATGTTTATGATGATGAAATAGTATTATATGCTGTGTGGAAAGAAGAAGTATATACTGTTTTATATACAGATGGAACACTTATTATAAATGAACAAGGAAAGAATAGAAGTTCTAATATAACAAAACATGGAACAGTTACAAAAGAGTATGCTGCTTATAGTAATAGTAATTCTTATGTTATGACAGCAGCAACTCAACAACCGTGGTATAACGAAGCTAGTTCTATAATTAATGTAGAAATAGGACAAAATATAAGTCCAACGTCAACGGCATTTTGGTTTTTTGGTTTGATTAATATGAAAAAAGGAGACTTCACTAATTTGAATACATCAAATGTAGTGAATATGGATGTTATGTTTGCTTTAGCAGGTTCTAATTCTTCTACTTTTGAACTTACTGGAATCAATGATTGGGATACTTCTAAAGTTACTAGTATGATTTCTCTTTTCTATTCCACAGGTTCAATGGCTCCGATTTTCAGTTTAGATTTATCAGGATGGGATACTGGTAGTGTAACAAGTATGGTTTCAATGTTTAATTCTGCTGGTAAGAGTGCTACAAGTTGGAGTATAGGTAATTTATCGAATTGGGATACATCAAGTGTAACAGATATGGAGAATATGTTCGGTTCTGCTGGAAAAGATGCTTTAAATTTTGCTTTAGATTTATCAGGATGGGATACATCAAGCGTGACTGATATGGCTTCAATGTTTGATTCTGCAGGTAAAAGTGCTACAAGTTGGAGTGTAGGAAATTTATCGAATTGGGATACATCGAGTGTAACAGATATGGGGAATATGTTTAATTCTGCTGGTTATAGTTCAGAAAACTTTGAGTTGGTTTGGTTTGGTAATTGGGATACTTCAAAAGTAACAGGGATGAATAATATGTTTAATAATGCGGGTTATAGTGCTGCGGTTTGGGATATAGGAGATATTTCAAACTGGGATGTGTCAGAAGTGGTAACTATATCTAATATGTTTGCATATGCTGGTTATGAAGCAACAACTTTTAGTTTAGACTTATCAGGATGGGATACTTCAAAAATTCAAAGAATGAATGCTGTTTTTAGTTTTGCTGGGTATAATGCAACAACTTTTGAACTTATTGGGTTACAAAATTGGAATATTTCTACTACATATGATACAGAAAGTATGTTTAATTCTGCAGGCTATAGTGCTACAGCTTTTAGTTTAGATTTGTCAAATTGGAGTATGTCTAGTGTGTCATCTATGGAAAATATGTTTTCTTCTGCGGGCTCTAGTGCCACAACATGGTCTGTTACAATACCTAGTACTACAGGAACACTAACTAATACAACCTCTAAATGGTATGGTTCATCAAGTGATGCTTATGCAGAACCAGATAATGGTAAATCATTTACTTTAAAATATAATGTAAATGTAGTAGTGCAAAATGGTACTTTAGCAAGTAATGAACAAGCAAGTAAAAAAGTATTAAGTGGTAATAATACTACATTTAATTTAACACCAAATTCAGTTGATATGACAGGTACTGTAACATGTACTAATAATCAAACAGGAACAATAACAAATAATATACTTACAGTATCAAATGTAACAAATGATACTACATGTACAGTATCATTTAATGAAGTAATTATAGCTTCATCAACAGTTTTATATACGGATGGAACATTAATAATAAATGAAAAAGCAACTGATAGAAGTTCTAATATAACTAAACATGGAGAAGTAACTAATGAATATGAACCTTATAGCGATAGTAATTCATATGTATTAGATTCTTATAGTGAACAACCATGGTATAGTAAAGCAAATTATATAACTGGTATAATACTAGGACAAGAGATAAGTCCTGTATCAACATCTTATTGGTTTTATGGTTTATCTTCTTTGGTAGGTGGAGATTTTGCTAATTTAAATACATCAAGTGTTGAAAATATGAGTTATATGTTTGCTGGAATATGTTCTAGTGCTATGAGCTTTGATTTAGATTTATCAAG
Source organism: uncultured Mycoplasma sp. (assembly GCA_964491445.1). Lineage (GTDB taxonomy): Bacteria > Bacillota_I > Bacilli_A > RF39 > UBA660 > UMGS1449. The sequence continues at coordinate 1,179 of CAZBFY010000096.1, read as the reverse complement.
TTGGAATACTTCTAGTGTTACAGATATGAGTTATATGTTTTGGAATACATTTAATAATGTATCAAATATTGATTTTTCAAGTATTAGTAATTGGAATACTTCAAGTGTAGAAAGTATGAGCTTTATGTTTGCAGAAGCGGGTTTATCATCTGATACTTTTAGTTTAGATTTATCAGGATGGGATACATCAAGTGTAACAGATGTGAGTAATATGTTTGATACAGCAGGATTTGGATCTACAACGTTTGTATTGAATTTATCAACTTGGGATACTTCAAATGCTACAGATATGACAAGCATGTTTAAAGATGCAGGCAGTTATTCCCCAACATGGACTGTTACAATACCATCTACAACTGGAACATTAACTAATACAACAAGTAAGCTTTATGGTTCTTCAAGTAGTGTATATGCTGGACCTCCTAGTGGTAAATCCTTCACTTTAGCAAGTTAATAATAAAATAAGGAACTATTTATTTAGCTTCCTTATTTTTATATTTGTGTTATTAATATTATTAATATTATCTTTATTATCTTCTATTTTTATTATATATATTATTTCTTCTTTAAATGTTTTATTTATTATATTTAAATTTTGTGTTAATGTATTTAATAACTTTAAATTATCATAATTAGTACTTATTTCATAGTAATTATACTTTATATATTCATTTATTTCTGTTTTTAATAAAGCTTCTCTTACACTTTTTGAATAAGCTCTTATTAGTCCTCCTGCTCCTAGTTTAATACCTCCAAAATATCGTATTACTATTACTAATATATTTATTAAATCATTCTTTAAAATAACATCCATAATAGGAGCCCCCGCGGTACCTCCAGGTTCATTATCGTCACTATACTTTTGTTTATTAATAAGTCTATATCCATATGTAACATGAGTAGCATCTTTATATTCTTTTCTATAATTTTTTAATGTTTCTTTTATATCATTTTCATCTTCTACATATTTTATTACACAAATAAACTTAGAGTTTTTTATTACTAGTTCATTTGTTATATCTTTTTTTATAATATTCATACTTATCACCAACTTATAATATTATTCTAACATATAACTTGATTTACAACAAACTTTTAAAAGTGTATAATAAGTATGAGAGGAGTACTTATGAAAGAAAAGTTAAAATTAATACCAGATAAACCTGGTTGTTATTTAAT
>CAZBFY010000095.1:0-4194 GCA_964491445.1 uncultured Mycoplasma sp. | reverse complement strand
CAACAAAAAATAAAGGTTTTATAAATAAAAAAAGGTAGTAGATTTGACACTACCAGAATAATTAAAGGGGTTTAGATTATGAAAGTAGTTATTCTTGCGGGTGGAAGAGGAACAAGATTAAGTCAATATACAAGTGAAGTTCCAAAACCTATGATTAAAATAAATAATTTACCCATTTTAGAACATCAGATAAATCAGTTGAAAAGATATGGTTTAACGGATATAATTTTGAGTATAGGATATTTAGGAAATGTTATAAGAAAATATTTTGAAGATGGGGAAAAATTTGGAGTAAATATTACATATATAGATGAAAAAGAACCTCTTGGTACGGGTGGAGTTTTAACATTAGTGAAGGATTTGGTAAATGAAGATTTTATATATTTATTTGGTGATTTGATTTTTAATATTGATTGGAATAAAATTATTGAATTTCATAAAAGTAATAAAGCATTTGCTACTTTTTTGGCACATCCTAATAGTCATCCATATGATAGTGATTTGCTTATAACAGATGAGAATTATAAAATAGAAAGAATAAGTTATAAATCTGAAACAAGAAATTTTTATTATAAAAATCTTGTGAAATCAGGAATACATATTTTGAGTAAAGAAATATTTAAATATGTTGAACAGAATAAAAAACAAGATTTTGAAAAAGAAGTAATAAGTAAGGTTTTGCAGGATAAGAAAGAAATCTATGCTTATAAAACTTCGGAATATGTAAAAGATATGGGGACTTTACAAAGATTGAATGAAGTTGAAAGATATGTAAAAAAAGGATTTCTTGAACTTTCACAGATTAAAAGAAAATGTGTTTTTTTAGATAGAGATGGTGTTATAAATAAAGAAAAAGGATTTATTGATAGTTTAGATAAATTTGAGTTAGAAAAAAATGTGGCGAAAGCTATAAAATTATTGAAAGAAAATGGATTTTTAGTCATAGTTATAACTAATCAACCTGTCATAGCGAGAGGAATGTGTACTTTAAAAGAACTCAATGATATACATAATAAAATGGAAACTTTGTTAGGACAAGAAGGGGCATATGTAGATGCAATATATTATTGTCCTCATCATCCAGATAAGGGTTTTGAAGGTGAAATTCCTGAGTATAAAATAATATGTGATTGTCGAAAACCTAATATTGGAATGGTAACTCAAGCAGTGAATGAAAATAATATAGATTTAAATCAATCATATATAGTGGGAGATATGACACAGGATATACAGACAGGTATAAATGCAGGAATAAAAACAATACTGGTTAAAACAGGAATTGGTGGAAAAGATGAAAAATATACTGCAAAAGCTGATATAGAAGTAGAAGATTTACTTGAGGCAGCAAATATTGTTGTTGGGGAGAGATAAAAATGATTATTTCAAGGACTCCTTTCAGAGTTAGCTTCGTTGGCGGAGGGACTGATATAAAGGATTATTATTCACTCGATTATGGAGCTGTTATAAGTACTACAATAAATAAATATATGTATATTACAGTAAATAAAGGATTTGATAAGACAATAAGAGTGAGTTATTCTAAAACAGAGCTTGTTGATAGTGTGGACAAAATAGAACATCCAATAGTTAAAGCAGCACTCAAAATGTTGGATATAGATGGTGGAATAGAAATAACATCAATAGCTGATATACCGGCAAAAGCAGGACTTTCATCTTCGAGTGCTTTTACAGTAGGACTTTTAAAGGCACTGTATGCGTATAAAGGTGTATATGCTAATAATGAAACAATAGCAAGACAAGCTTGTGAAATAGAAATAGATATACTTAAAGAGCCAATAGGAAAGCAGGACCAATATGCAGTGGCTTATGGTGGTATGAATTACATACGATTTAATAAAGATGAAAGTGTAATAGTAGAGCCTATTATATGTTCTAATGAAACTAAAAAAATATTTCAGGATAATTTAATGCTTTTTTATACCGGAGTTACTAGAAAAACAGGAGATATACTTAAAGAACAAAAGAAAAATAGCGTAAATAAAAAAGATTATCTTGACAAGATGAGGAATATGACATCAGATTTTAAAAGATTTATATCTAATGAAAATAGTATAGATGATATAGGTAAGCTTTTGGATTTAGGTTGGCAGATGAAAAAGAATATGTCTAGTAAGATAAGTAATAATGGAATAGATGAAATATATAGAAAGGCTATTGAAAATGGAGCAATAGGTGGTAAAATATTAGGAGCAGGAGGAGGAGGTTTTCTGCTTTTATATTGTAAAAAGGAAAAACAGCAGATATTAAAGAAAGCTTTAGAATCTGATTTAATGTATATACCATTTAATTTTGAAAATACAGGTTCAAGGATAATATTTGTCGAATGAGAGGAAGTGTTTTTGTGAAAAGACCTAAAGTTACAGTATTAATGACTTTATATAATGATGAAAAGTATCTTAAAGAAGCTATTGAAAGTATATTAAATCAGACATATAAGAACTTTGAATTTTTGATAATATTAGAAGCAGGCTCTACGGATAATAGTTTAAATATAATAAAATCTTATAAAGATAGGAGAATAAGACTTGTTATTAATGAAGAAAAATTAGGTTTTGCAGAGTCATTAAATAAAGGGATAAGGCTTGCAAGAGGAAAGTATATAGCCAGAATGGATGCAGATGATATAAGTTTACCTAAGCGTTTAGAGTATCAGGTTAAATTTATGGATAAGCATGAAAATATTGTAATGTGTGGAACTAATATGAAAATGATTAATGATAAAAATGAAGTTAAATTCAAGAAAAAACATTTTAAATCTAAAGAAGAGATAAGGCTAGATATATTTTTTTCAACAGTTTTTGCACATCCTACTGTAATGTTTAGAAGAAAAAAAATTATAGAAAATAATTTATTTTATAGTACGGATTTTAAAGCAGAAGATTATGAATTATGGAGTAGAATTGTTAGAAAGTTTGATACTTGTAATATTCAAAAATATTTAGTTTTGTACAGGGTACATAGTAATAACTCAGTTTTTAAATTTCGGAATGAAATTAGAATTTCAGATTTAGTTCTTCAAAATAGATTATTAAAAGAAATAGATATTTTTTATGAGTTAAGCACTCCTTTAAATGTTAAAAGTAAAAGTTTAAAAGAAAAAAAAGATAAGATAAAAATTATTAGGGAAATTATAAATAAAAATAAAGACATAAAAAATAAATATATAATAAATGTTTTAGAAGAAAAGTTTTTGGATGAATTTGGTGAAAAGATGTTTTATGAAGAATTTGGTTTTTTGTATACTAATAGGTTGTATTATAATTTAAGGTTTCTAAAAAAATATATAAGTTTTAATTAATTGGATAAATATTAGAAAAAACTATATTTTTGAAAGGAGAATTTATTATGGATAGTAAGAAAATAGCATTAAGTATGGTAAAATTAACAACATTAGGAGGAGTTTTAGGAGGAATGGTTTATATATTTAATAAGTCATTGAAAAAAGAAAATGACTTTAAAAGGAGATTTAAATCTTACTATAATACTACTTCTCAATGGTTAGCAAACAGAAATGATAATAAAGAAGTAGGTAATTATTTTGAGGAAAATAATTATAATACTATTGCAATATATGGAATGGGAACTATGGCAGAGTTATTTTATAATGAATTAAAGAAATCTAATCCAAAGGTTAAAGTTGCATATTTTATAGATAAAAATGCAGAAGAATTATATTATGGATTGGATGATATTGATGTAGTAGGATTAGATGATATCAGTGCAAGGGAAGAAGTAGATGCTGTTATAGTTACGCCTATATATGATTTTGATGAAATTAATGATGAATTGATGGAAAGAGGAGTAGAAGCTGATATAATTTCTTTAGAGGATATAGTATATGAGATATGATAAAATATATTGATTGCAATAAATTATATATGCTAGAAGTTGTGTTTGAATTTTATATAATCATCATTTGATATAAAATATTATAGAATTAATTAAAGGAATAGGAATTTTTTCTTATTCCTTTAGTTTTTGCTAAGATTTTAACAGATGTACTTTTAGATTTATTGTATTTATGATATACTTATAACATTGGTAGTAAAAAAATATAGCTGTTAAAGATAAAGATAAGATATAGTAACTTGGGTATATGATAAAATAAATATAGATTGGAGGGTGTCTTCATGGAAAAAAAGATGGTGCCAATAGGGATAAGTAACTTTGAAA
>CAZBFY010000094.1:0-4225 GCA_964491445.1 uncultured Mycoplasma sp. | reverse complement strand
AAAGCAAGACAAGATGCTACTAAAAATATGGTTAGAGTACCTATTGTAGATGGAAGAACAATCGCACATGATGTTAAATATGATGAGGGAGCAACAAAGGTTATTATTAAACCTGCTGGTCGTGGTACTGGTCTTGTTGCTGGTAGTGCTGTTAGATCAGTGCTTGAAATTGCTGGGTATCATGATATTATTTCAAAATCACTTGGAGCTAGAACTAAGATAAATATGGCTAGAGCTACTATTAAAGCTTTACAATCAATTAAAACTATTGATGAAGTTTGTGCAGCTCGTGGAAAAACTAAAGAGGAGATTTTAGGATAATGGAACTTAATAAATTACCAAAGAGTGCTACTCATAGAAGTAAAAGAGTAGGACGTGGACCAGGTTCTGGTCTTGGAAAAACAAGTGGTCGTGGTGAAAACGGACAAAAATCTAGAAGCGGTGCTTCTATTCCAGCAGTTTTTGAAGGTGGACTAACTACACTATTTATAATAATTCATAAGAGAGGTTTTTCTAATGCTAAGTTTAAAACTAGATATGCTACAATAAATGTTAGTGATTTGAATAAATTTAATGATGGCGATGTTGTTACTCCAGAACTTTTAAAGGAACTAGGAATTGTTAAGAAACAACTTTCTGGTATTAAAGTTTTAGGAAATGGTACTTTAGAAAAAAAATTAACAATTAAAGCACATAGGTTTACTGAAAGTGCTCTTAAGAAAATAGAAGAATCAGGTAGTAAAGCAGAGGTGATTTAAGATGTTTAAAACTCTTAAACAGCTATTTACTAAAAAGAATAAAGATTTAAGAAAAAGATTATATTTTACTATTGCAGTACTTACTTTATATATAATTGGTACAGGGATTGAGATTCCTGGTACTTCTGAAATAACTAAGAATCTTGGGTTTTTGGAACTTTTAAATGTTATGGGTGGTGGAGCTTTAAAGAATTTTTCTATATTTGCTCTAGGGGTTATTCCTTATATCACTGCATCTATTGTAATTCAACTTTTACAAATGGATATTGTTCCTTATTTCTCAGATTTATCTAAGCAAGGACATGCTGGTAAGCAAAAGCTTAATCAAATAACTAGGTGTCTTGGTATTGCATTTGCTTTTTTCCAAGGTTATGCAATGAGTTATGCTTTATTAGGAGATACTTATACTGTTATTAATTATATAGAAGTTGCATTTATAATGACTGCTGGTACAGCAATTCTATTGTGGCTTGGTGATCAAGTGACTCAAAAAGGATTTGGTAATGGTGTTTCTTTAATCATTATGGCTGGTATAGTGTCTTCACTTCCTACTACAATGATTACAGCATTTAATAGTTTAGTTGAATTTACTAGTACTAGTGCTATTATTGCTGGTAGTGCTAAATTCTTATTATTTCTAATTATTTGTATTTTAGTTGTTATAGGTGTTGTGTTTGTTGAGGGTGCTGCTAGGAGAGTTAGTATTCAATATGCTAATAAATCTACTGCTAATTTAGGTAAACAGACTTATATGCCTATTAAGATAAACTCTGCAGGAGTTATTCCAGTAATTTTTGCTTCTAGTTTACTTGCAGTTCCTGTTACTATTGCTCAATTTGTTGATAATAAAGCATTTTCTGATTTTGTAAATTCTTATATTAATTATACTACTCCAGTTGGTCTTATACTTTATGTTGTTCTTATTGTATTCTTTGATTATTTTTATACTTTTGTTCAAATGAAGCCTGAACAAATGGCAAAGAATTTAAAGGATAATGGTGGATATATTCCTGGTATTAGACCTGGTAAGTCAACTGAGAATTATTTATCTAAGTTACTTATTAGACTTACTACTGCTGGATCAGTATTTCTTGCTATAATTGCTGCATTTCCTATACTTGTAAATATGCTTTCTAATTTACCATCATCTGTTTCTATTGGTGGTACTGGTTTACTAATTGTTGTTGGGGTTTCTATTGAAACTTATAAGCAATTAGAGAGTAGTTTACTTAGTAGAGGATATAATGCTCATGTTGGTTCTAAGAGGAGGGCAAGAAGAAGATAATGAAAAGTGTTATTTTAATTGCTCCTCCTGCTGCCGGCAAGGGGACTTTAGCTAAGAAGTTGGTGGATGAGTTTGGATATGTTCAACTTTCTACTGGTGATATGTTAAGAGATTTAGCTAAAGTAGATAAGAGTTTAAATGAAATGATGATGTCTGGGAAACTTATTGATGATAATATAGTTTTTAAAGCACTTGAGGCTAAGCTAAATAAATTAGGAGATACTCCTTATATATTAGATGGTTTTCCTCGTACTATAAGTCAAGCTGTTATGTATGATGAATTGTTATCTAATATGGGTAAAGAGCTTGGAGTGGTAATTTATTTAGATGTAGACAAGGAAGAACTAAAGAGTAGAGTTGTAACTAGAATGATTTGTCCTAGTTGTAAGAGTTCTTATTCAACTAGAAACGAAAGTCTTTTTCCTAAGAAAGAGGGTTTATGTGATAGTTGTGATATTAAGCTTATTCAAAGAGAAGATGATAGGGAAGAAGTGTTTAATAAAAGATATGATGAATATTTAGAAAAGACTTCTCCACTTATTCATTATTATGAATCTAAGGGTTTACTTTTTAGAGTAGATGATGTAGATGCTAATGTTATTTTTGATAAGGTTTCATCTTTAGTGAGGAATGATTAATGATTTCTATTAAGAGTGAAAGAGAGATTGAACTTCTTAGGATAGCAGGTAATATTGTTTATCAAACTCATCAGTATTTAAAGGGTTATATTAAACCTGGAATTACTACTTTAGAGCTTGATAAGCTTGCTGAGGAGTTTATTAGAAGTAAAGATGCTACTCCTTCTTTTAAGGGATATGAGGGTTTTCCGGCTTCTATTTGTACTAGTGTTAATAGTCAAGTGGTTCATGGGATTCCTGGTAATTATAAGTTAAAAAAAGGAGATATAATTTCTATTGATATTGGTGCTTGTTATAAGGGTTATCATGGGGATAGTGCTTGGACTTATGCTGTTGGGGATATTTCTTCTGATAAGGAGTATTTGCTTAAGCATACTTGTGAATCTTTATATAGAGGACTTAATGAGATAAAACCTGGTAATAGAATAGGTGATATTTCTTATGCAATAGAGGATTATGCTACTTCATATGGTCTTGGAGTTGTTAAAGAACTTGTTGGACATGGAGTAGGTACTAGTATTCATGAGGATCCTGATGTTCCTAATTTTTGGGATAGAGCAACGGGTCCTAGGCTTAAAAAAGGTATGGTTCTTGCAGTTGAACCTATGCTTAATTTAGGTAGTCCAAATATTGTTATGTTAGATGATGATTGGACTATAGAAACTGAAGATTATAGTCCATCAGCACACTTTGAACATACAGTAGTTGTTACTGATGATGGATATGAAATTTTGACAGGAGTGATGCGTAATGGCAAAGAGTGATGTAATCGAAGTTGAGGGAAAAGTTTTAGAAGTAATACCAGGAGGTAACTTTAAGGTAGAACTTTCTAATGGTCATGTTATTGAGGCTCACGTTTCTGGAAAGATGAGAATGAATTATATTCGTATTGCTCCAGGAGATAAGGTTATGATTGAACTTTCCCCATATGATTTAACACGTGGGCGTATAACCTATAGAAAGTAGGAGGGATAAAAATGAAAGTTAGTGCATCAGTTAAGAAAATTTGTCCTAAGTGTAGGATAATTAAACGTAAAGGAAAAGTAATGGTTATTTGTGAAAATCCAAAACACAAACAAACTCAAGGTTAGTAAGGAGGAAAATTATGGCTCGTATTAAAGGTGTTGAAATACCAAATGATAAGAAAATTGTTATATCTTTAACTTATATTTATGGGATAGGTAGAACTACTGCGAAAAAAATTGTTAAAGCAGTAAAAATTGATCCTAATAAGAAGACTAAAGATTTAACTAATGATGAACTTGCTTTAATTCGTGAAGAGTTAGGTAAGTATGTCACTGAGGGTGATTTAAGACGTGAAGTTTCTATGAATATTAAAGCTAAAATGGAAATTGGTTCTTATCAAGGACATCGTCATAGAAGAGGATTACCTGTAAGGGGACAAAGAACAAGTAGAAATGCTCATACTCGTAAGGGTAAGGGTAAAGTTGTTGCTAATAAAAAGAAATAATAATATAATTTTAAGTTTAAGGAGGTTAAACTATGGCTTATAAACAAAGAAAAAGAAAAGTTAAAAAGAATGT
>CAZBFY010000093.1:0-4411 GCA_964491445.1 uncultured Mycoplasma sp. | reverse complement strand
ATTTCTACTTGTAAATCAAATCAAAAAAGCGGACATTTTTACTTAAAAATCACAATCAAAAATCAAAAATTTGACAAAAACAACTATCTTTGCTAAAATATATAACTGTCCCACAAAGGAAGGTGTATTAAAATGTTTTATGACGAAAAACAAGCAATAGAAAAAGTCGAAGAAGAACCGCTCCAGATATTTAATCTGATAGAAGAAGGACACTTAGACTTAGTAGACAAACTATTAAGAAAAAAAACAACAGATATTAACTTAGTAAACGAAAACGAAGACGACGTACTAAGTTACCTATTAAAGAAAAATCATTATGATTTAGTACTAAAACATATGAAAAAGAAAGAATGGAACGTAAACCATCAAAACAAAGATGGAAACACATTCGCTCATATCTTAGTAACAAAAAAATACCTAGAAGTAATAGATATAATAAAACAACTACATAAAAACAAAAACTTCTTACCAAACATAAGAAACAAACAAGGAGAAACAATACTAGACAGATCAATAAACAACAATTATATCTATACAACAATAAAAATACTAGAAGACGAAAGATTCAATAACATAGACCTAGTCTCATTTAAAAATCTTTACGAAAAATATATAAAAAACGATAACTACGGAACATATTCAAAAATGAATAACCTAGAAGTAATCGTAGATAACTTAAAAGACAAAGAATTACTTCCAAAATTAACAAAAATAATAAATTCCATAACAAATAATTTTGAAGAAGTAAAAAAACTAGTAAAAACCGGAGACATAAAAACATTAGATAACATGATATATACAGTATTAAAAGAAAATAAATAGATAGACTACTTGAAAAGTTTATCTATTTATTTTATAATCTTTATCTAGGAAGTGATACACATGAACATGCCAAACTTAAAAGAAGCAAAAAAACGAAGCAACAAACAAGTACAAACAATAACATATAAAAAAAACAAAAAAAATGAATTCCTAACAAACAAAACATTCTATCTAAAAACATACGGATGTCAAATGAACGAACACGACAGTGAAAACATGAAAGCAATCCTAAAAGAACTAGGAATGAAAGAAGTAAAAGACTTCGAAGAAGCTGACCTAATCATGCTAAATACCTGTTCAATAAGAGAAAACGCCCATAACAAAGTATTCGGAATGTTAGGAAGAATAAAACATCTAAAACAAACAAAAAAAGACATAATCGTAGGAATAACAGGATGCATGGCCCAAGAAGAAGTCGTAGCAAACGAAATAAAAAATAAATACAAATGGATGGACTTCGTACTAGGAACCCACAACATCCATACCCTAGGAGACATAGTAATAAACTCATTTAAAGAAAAAAATCTAAAAATAGAAGCTCCAAGTATCGAAGGAGACATAATAGAAAACATGCCAGTAGAAAGACAAAGTAAGTATAAAGCATACGTAAATATCATGTATGGCTGTGATAAATTCTGTACATACTGCATAGTACCCTACACAAGAGGAAAACAAAGAAGTAGAGACAAAGAAAGTATCATAAACGAAGTAAAAAATCTAAAAAAACAAGGATATAAAGAAGTAACCCTACTAGGACAAAACGTAAACGCCTACGGAAAAGACCTAAACACAAACTACAACATGGCAAATCTCCTAGAAGACATCGCAAAAACAAACATAGAAAGAGTAAGATTTATGACATCACACCCATGGGACTTCACAGACGAAATGATAGACATAATAGCAAAATATGATAACATAATGCCAAGTATTCACCTACCAGTGCAATCAGGAAACACAAATATATTAAAATTAATGGGGCGAAGATACACAAAAGAAGATTATTTAACCCTATTTAACAAACTAAAAACAAAAATAAAAAACGTATCCATATCAACAGATATAATCGTAGGCTTCCCAAATGAAACAAAAGAAGAATTTAACGACACTATAGAACTAGTAGAAAAATGCAAATTCGACCTAGCATACACATTCATCTTCTCAAAAAGAGTAGGAACCCCAGCAGAAAAAATGAAAGACGAAATAACTCAAAAAGAAAAAGAACAAAGATTATATAAACTAAACGAACTAGTAAACAAATATGCCCTAGAAAATAACAAAAAACTAGAAAACCAAATAGTAAAAGTACTAGTAGAATCACAAAGTGACAAAGATGGATACCTAATGGGCTATACAGACACAAACAAACTAGTAAACCTAAAAGGAAACAAAAACCTAATAGGACAAATAGTAAACGTAAAAATAAACGAAGCAAAAACATGGAGCCTAAACGGAGAATATGTAGAATAAACATATTCTTTTTAGTTAACAAAACCTCTTAACTAGCATAAATTAAAATAAAGGGGTGTGATATAGTGTCAAACTATAGAGAAATAGTAACAAAAACAGTTCTAGGTAAAGGAAAAAAACAATTTACTAACCATTACATACTAACACCAGAAGAACTACCTACAACAATATTAGGATGCTGGGTAATAAATCATAAATTCGAAGGAATAAAAGAAGAAAACAAAATAAGAGTAAAAGGAACAAGCGACGTAAACATCTGGTACTCATATGACAACAACACAAAAACACTAGTATCAAAACAAACAATAACATATGACCAATTACTAAATATAGCAAAAAAACGAGAAAGCAACATAAATGAAAAAGTAGAAATTATCATAGAAAGCCTAAAAGATCCAGTATGTACCAAAGTAGAAATAAAAGATGGAAAAATAGAATATGACATAGAAAAAGAATTAGGAATAGAAATAGTAGGAGACGCTAAAGTAAGAATAGCAGTAGACGAAGGCGAAGACAAATGGGACGATATACTAGATGAAAATGAAGAACAAGACATAATGAAAGATATAGAAAAAGAAGTAAATGAAAACTTTATTAATGAAAACAAATAAGCTTATACTACATAGGCTTTTTTTATGATATAATAATAAAAAATAAGGAGGAAAAAATGAGCAAAAGAAGAAAAAAACAACAAAATAAACTAATAATAACAATAATAACACTAACAATAATTATAATACTAGGAATAAGCCAAGGAAAAACAAACGAAATATATCAAGATATAAAAACAGAATTACTAGGAATAACAGAAGAAAAAACCTATACCCTAGATGAAATACCAGACTACAACGGAAAACCATATGTAACAATAAATAATAACAAACCAAACTTTAAAGAAGAAAAACAAACCAAATCATTCGAAAAATATAGCAACCTAGATAGTCTAAATAGATGTGGAGTAGCATACGCAAACGTAAGTAAAGAAACAATGCCAACAGAAAAAAGAGGAAGAATAGGAATGATAAAACCATCAGGTTGGCACACAATAAAATATGATAATGTAGATGGAAAATATCTTTACAACAGATGTCATTTAATCGGTTATCAATTAACAGGAGAAAATGCCAATGAAAAAAACTTAATAACCTGTACAAGATACATGAACACAGTAGGAATGTTAGAATTTGAAAACAAAGTAGCAGACTATGTAAAAGAAACAAACAACCACGTACTTTACAGAGTAACCCCAATATTCGAAGATAATAACCTCCTAGCAAGTGGAGCACAAATGGAAGCATACTCAGTAGAAGACAGTGGTAAAGGAATAAACTTTAATGTATTCGTATATAACGTACAAGAAGGAATAAATATAGATTACAGAACGGGAGAAAGCACTTTAAAATAATGTCAACTTTTTAGGTTGACACAGACAAAAATATGATATATAATACATAACAGATTGAAAGGAGTGAAAAAATGGCAGTAAAAATAAGATTAACAAGAATGGGATCAAAGAAAAGACCAAGTTACCGTATAGTAGCAACAGATTCAAGAAGCCCAAGAGATGGAAAATATCTTGAACTAATTGGTTTTTATAACCCAATAACAGAACCAGCAGAAATAAAAATTAATGAAGAAGTAGCATTAAAATGGTTAAGAAATGGAGCAGTTCTAACAGATACAGCAAGAGATTTACTAAGTAAAGCAGGAATAATGAAAAAATTCCACGAAGAAAGACAAAGTAAATAATGGATTTATTAAATTTAACACAAGAAATAATAATCTCATTAGTAAAAGATAAAGACATAGTTGCAGTAAAACAATTTCCATCAGAAGACGAAAACGAAATACTTCTAGAAGTACTAATTTCAGAATCTGATATGCCTAGAGTAATAGGAAAAAGTGGAAAAGTAATTAATTCAGTAAGAACAATTGTTCAAGCAAGTAGCTACTTAAAAGATAATAAAAAAGTAAAAATTAACGTTGATAGCATCTAAAACTATTGACAAATAAAAAAAAATAAGTATAATTATAAGTGTCCTTAAAAAGGAACGCTTATCTGGGGAATTAGCTCAGCTGGCTAGAGCGCCTGCCTTGCAAGCAGGAGGCCAAGGGTTCG